>NZ_BAAHZP010000020.1:0-83969 GCF_054600795.1 Photobacterium sp. R1 | reverse complement strand
GCCACTTCTTAGAGAAACCCAGTCAGCAATGGCTGGGTTTTTTGCTATTCAGGGTTCTGATAATTTCTCACTGACGAAAAGCCGCAGACTAGGCGTCCCCGTCGAAAGACTGGGGCTTTTTTACGTTTGGGATTTGTTATCCGTCCTTCGGCCGGACGCCTCCCGATCGAATGCGATTCCAGCTGTCCGCTACTTCTTAAAGAAAACCAGTTGTTCTTCGCTGGTCTCTCCGTTTGGAATCCCTGAGTGGACCTGACGAGGTGTTTTAGTACCTGGTTACAATTTTGTGTTGTTTGACCTTGTCTTGCGTGTCGGGCTGTGAGAGGTTTAGCGTCACTTTTTCTGAAATGGCCAGACACAACACCATGAGCTTTTTCTATGAGCGGGAAGAAACCGCAGATACAGTGACCATTACTCTTAAGCCACATTCTCTGTACCTGATGCTGGGGATGCTGGCTGTCTGGTTGGGGAATGATTTGATTTTAAAGTCGGCCCCGATGGCGCAAATTGTGATGCCAATTTTTATCGTCTTTATGGTGATCCGATTTTTTGCCTTGATGCGTATTCAGCGAGAAGTGCTGATTGCGATGAAGCAAGGCCGGGTGGAGACCCAGGGGAGCAAGTTTTCCTTCAGAAGTCCTTTTCGGTACGTGATCAGAAAAGCTCAGGAATCAGCTACTTCTTAATGTTTTAAGTGAGTAGCTGTGTGAATATGCGGCTATTCTTTCCTGTCAGGACAGAGCTTCTGTAGCCGATGATGGCTTATTCCCTGCGTGATAACAGGCATAATGACTGTGTTGTTATCGACAAAGAGAAATCTATGCCAGCCTTCAATTGGAAACCTCTGTTATTTGCCTGTCTGATTGTCAGTATTGGTCAACTGGGCCTTGGCCTGGTATTCCCATTGTTGCCCTGGATTGGACATGATCTGGCATTAACTTCAGATCAGACGCAATTACTTGTCGCCATCTATCTGCTGGGGTTTGGACCGTCACAGTTGATTTATGGTCCCTTATCAGATGTGCTTGGCCGCAGGCCGGTGTTATTAGCAGGGGTACTGATTGCAGTATTCGGGGTTTCAATCCTGATCTTTCAGGCCGAATCATTTACCGGATTGCTGATTGGCCGTTTTATTCAGGGATGCGGGGCTGGCAGTGTCTCGGTACTGGCCAGAGCGATGATACGGGACAGCTACCAAAAACAAAACCTGGCGAAGGCGCTGACCTGGCTGGCGATTGTGGCAGCTTTCACACCGATCATGGCGCCTGTGATTGGTGGCATGGTCAATCATTATCTGGGCTGGTTGTCTGCATTCTTTTTGCTGCTTGGCTATATCGCACTGATATGGCTGCTGCTCCTGGTCAGTTTCCGGGAGACATTAAATGCCGTCAAACAGCCGCCGTCCGTCAAGCGACTGCTGGGGAGCTACTTCTCATTATTTCGTGAACGCCATTTCATGAGCTTTGCCGGGATTGGCTGGATTAATTTTGCTGTGGTGATTATGGCAATCTCAATGATGCCTTACATCATGCAGATTCAGATCGGCATGACTTCAGAACAGTATGCAATGTGGGCGATGATTCCAGCCTGTGGTTTTCTGTGTGGCGGCTTGCTGTGTCAGCGTCTGCGTCCTTATGTCGGTACTGCACGCATGCTACAGCTGGCACCATTGATGCAGATTTTGTCAGCGGCGGTTTATATCTTTGCGCCGCTGGATCCGCGTTGGATGTCGCTTGCACATTTTCTGCTGGCAGTGACAAATGGCATCGCTTTTCCCTGTGCTCAGTCGATGTTATTGATTCCCTATCGTGAAAAATCCGGGACTGTATCTGCTTTGTCGGGGGCATGTCAGATGGTGGTGGCTTCACTGGTCAGTCACGTCATATTACAGCTGGGAATTAGTCAACCCTGGCATCTCGGGACTGTGTTATTGAGCGCTTCTTTTCTGGGCATGGTACTTGCCAATCTGGGCCTTCGTAGTGAGTCGGGCCGGCAGGCTTCGGTTGAGCTGAGTCAGTCCTGATTGTATTTTTCGGTATATCACCCCAAATCACCGAGAATCCTCCATACTTAAGGCACAGATTTGCAGTTGGCTGAGGAGGTTGTATGCGTCAGCTCATCTGTATGATAGTTGTTCTGATGGTTGCCGCCTGTGTCAGTCAGTATGAAGCGCAGTTATCCCGGCATGGTGAATGGCAGGAGTTGGGAGCTTATCACGGCGAATATGGTTATCAGGAGTGGGATAAGAAACGCCTGGATCGTTTAGGGGTGTTGTCGGAATCGGACTATGAGAAATATCGTGCCGGTTATCTGCAGGGCCGTTATGAATATTGCACCGGAAAGAAAACGGTGACCACAGCGATCAATCCCGCGTATCCGGATGAGTGTAAACAAGACTCCAGCCAGTTTGGCCTGACAGAGCGGGGATACTGACAGCGTCGGAAATCCGGATAAAAGAAAGGCTGCCTTGGGCAGCCTTTTTTATGATTTGATCGTTTCGAAAAAGACTGACAGCAATCAGTTATTGCTGTGCAGTTCGCTGTTCAGTTCAACGGCCGTCTTGTTGGTCAGGCACTCGATAGTACCTGTCACAGAGTTACGACGGAACAGCAGGTCGGATTTTCCGGCCAGCTCGCGCGCTTTCACGGTTTCGACGACATTGCCGCTTGAATCCAGCATTGTAACCTTTGTGCCGGCAGTCACATACAGACCAGATTCAATTGTACAGCGGTCGCCCAGCGGGAAGCCCAGACCTGCGTTTGCACCCAGCAGGCTGTTTTCACCGATAGAAATGACAACCTTTCCGCCGCCACTCAGGGTACCCATAATCGAAGCACCGCCGCCGATGTCTGAACCGTTACCGACCACAACACCGGCAGAAATACGGCCTTCGACCATGCTGACACCGGTTGTTCCTGCGTTGAAGTTAATGAAACCTTCGTGCATGACTGTGGTGCCTTCACCGACGTGCGCGCCCAGTCGGACACGGGAAGTATCTGCGATACGAACGCCTGCAGGTACGATGTAATCGACCATTTTCGGGAATTTGTCGACACAGTCGACACTCAGTACTTCACCGTTCAGACGGGCTTCCATCTGACGATCTGCCAGCTCAGGCAGATCGATGGGTCCCTGATTGGTCCATGCAATATTGTGCAGCAGACCAAAAATGCCATCCAGTACCAGACCGTGCGGCTGAACCAGACGGTGAGAAATCAGCTGCAATTTCAGGAAGCCTTCGGCAACAGAAGCCGGTGCTTCGTCAGTGGCCAGGATCACCAGGACCAGCGGCTGGCTTGATTGTGCTGCTTTTTCAGCAAAGCTTGCACTGGCTTGTTCGCCATGGGCTGCAAATGCACCAGCCAGTTCAGCAGCCTGCGCCTGAGTCACTTCAATGGCCTGATTACCTTCTTTGTAATCAGTGACTTGAGCAATGGTATCAACCAGCGTCTGAGCCGGGTTCAGCAGTGGAGTTGGGAAGAAGGCTTCAATAATTTTGCCGTCGCGGTTTTTGGTCGCGGTACCCAGGGCTAAAGAAAATGTGGCCATGGTGAAATGGTCTCCATATCAAAGGGGAAAAGACTGCAAACAGCAGGCAGCCTGTTTGATGATTAAAAATTTCAGATATCCCATCATAAAGAGACTGAACCGGATATTGAAGGGGAAATCTGCCATTCATGGCAAAATGACTGAGAAATGAAGAAAACCCAAGGTTATCCCCATAGAAAGTCAGTCTCTTTGCATAAAAATCTTGTACAAAAAAACCTCCCTCAGGAGGTTTTTCAAGAGCATTGCCGCTGGATGATGATCAGGCCGCTTCACTTTCTGCGTCGTCTTCAACCGCTTCAGGCTTGGCCGGCTTTTTCTTTTCTGCTGGTTTTGCTTTTTTCGCACCCAGTGCGACCAGAACTTTCTCGCGTTCCTGAGCCAGGAACAGCGCCAGTTCTTCCTGTTTGGCTTCGTCTTCAAGCAGTTTACTTTCACTCAGAACCGCGAACAGCTCGTCAGCCATATCCAACATTTTATCGTAGGCATCAGCTTCAGATTTAGAGGTAAAAGTCATCTTCTCTTCTCCGTTGCGCTCTACTACATATTTGACGATAACAGCCATGGTCACCCTCTCCCGATATTGATTAACTGGTTTTTTATACAGTAGGATAGGGCCAGAGTCCAGTTCTGATTCCGGAGAGAAGGAGTTCTTGTGAGCGTGAGAGAAAAATTTGATCAAATTTATGCCCGTGCCGCTGATCGCAAAGGCGGTAAGGCGGCACTGGAAAGTCTGCTGAGTCATCCGCTGACGCCGGCGGAACTCAAAGCGATTCCTGACGACCGCTGGCTGGCCGCGTTTACACAGAAAGTGTTCCAGTCCGGTATGAGCTGGAAAGTGGTCCGTCAGAAATGGGACGGCTTTGAATCGGTGTTCTTCGGATTTGATATTGAGAAGTTGTTGCTGGTGCCGAACGAGATGTGGGAGCGTAAAGCAACGGATCCGGCCATTATTCGTCATCTCGGAAAAGTTATGACGATCCCGGAGAATACCTACATGATCCACCGGGCAGCCAAAGAACACGGTTCTTTTTCGGCCATGGTCGCGGACTGGCCGTCGGAGGATATCATTGGACTGTGGAAATATCTCAAAACCAAAGGCAAGCGTCTGGGCGGGAATACGGGACCTTATACCCTGCGGGTGATGGGAAAAGATACCTTTATTCTCAGTCAGGATGTGGAAGCCTATCTGCGCAATACCGGCATCATAGACGGCGGTAGGGATACCCAGCGCTCGCTGGCCGCTGCGCAGGCAGCATTTAATGCCTGGCAGCAGGAATCGGGGCGGCCGTTATGTCAGATCAGTCAGATCATTGCGTTCAGCAGCGGGGATAACCGGGTCTGAGCCCGGTTGCCAGTGCAGGCAGAATTGAATAAAAGCAGCCAGCAGCGGGCTGTTGTATTTGTCTTTGTGGTAGAGCAGCCAGTATTGCCGCTCTTTGGGCAGCGTGAAAGGCAGCTCGGCAACGCGCTTTTCCTGTAATGCGTGATATACCGCGTGGCGTGAGAGGCAGGTCATTCCCAGTCCTGCCGCAACACTGTTGATGATGGACTCTGTGGTATTCAGCTCGAATGCCAGATGCCAGTGGGTCACTTCCGGCGCAATCTGGTTCAGGAAATAATCACGTGTGCCGGAGCCGGATTCTCTTAGCACCCACTCGGTGTTGGCCAGATCGGCAAACGTCAGTGTCTTGTGTTGCCGCAGCGGATGGGCCGGATGGCAAATCACCACCATCTCATCTTTCAGCCAGGGCTGGCTAATCAGCGCAGGCTGATTGACCTGGCCTTCAACCAGTCCGATGTCCAGTTCAAAATCGCGCAGTTTCTGGCAGATGCTGGCCGTGTTACCAATCAGCAGCGATTGGTCATGATGATGACTCCAGGCCCTGAAATCGCGCAGCAGAAACGGAGTCAGCTGATTACCGACGGTATCGCTGGAGCCGATCGCCAGATGTCCGGTCAGCGGACCGTCTTGTTCAAAAAACTGCTCAATACTATGGGCGCGATGCAGTAATTCATCGGCAAGCGGCAACAGGCGCTTGCCGTGATGGTTCAGCGTCAGCCGGTTGTGGTACCGGTCAAAGAGCGGCTGGCCGAGTTGTTTTTCCAGTTCAGCCAGTGCCATGCTGACGGCAGGTTTGGTCAGGTAAAGACGCTCAGCCGCGGCAGTAATGGTTTTTTCCTGCGCGACGGCAACGAAGACCCGAAGCTGTTTCAGGGCAATATTCATGACGGACCGTTTCTTGAAGTGGCTTGAATATGTTCAGTTTAATTTAACCTATATTTCAATTTATTCAATTATTCTAAACCCATTCATCTCAGTACACTGTCTCTATCGATAAAAAGAAAAATAACCGAACTAAAAACAGAGAGAGCAAGCTGATGCGCCAACAGTGGAAAGAAAGAATCGCGTCCGTGCCAACCCCAATGGCCGGTCTGGCGCTGGCAATCGCCAGCCTCGGCTGGTGCTGGGAGAATGCGCTGCCGTTTCATGGCCTAGCTCAACTGGGCAGTGCCGCAGTCGCTGCGTTGATGCTTCTTGGACTGGCGGCCAAATTTGCCCTGCATCCGCAACTGCTCTGGCAGGATCTGAAACATCCGGTTGTCGGGAGTGTTGTGCCGACTTTTTCTATGGCGGTGATGGTTGTCTCTCATGCGATCGGGCCATTTGCACCGACTCTCGGGCAGGGGCTCTGGTTGTGTGCAGTAGCCTTGCACCTGATCTTTCTGGTCTGCTTTGTGTACCACCGTTTCTCCGGTTTTTCGCTGCATCACATGGTGCCCAGCTGGTTTGTCCCGCCAGTCGGGATCATCGTGGCGGATGTGACCTTTCCCGGCGGAATCATGGAGCCGCTTGCCCACGGCCTGCTGGTCTTTGGTCTGAGTGCCTACGCTCTGATGCTGCCGGTTATGTTATACCGCCTGATATTCGGTCGTGAAGTGCCGGATGCTGCCAAGCCGACGATTGCCATTCTGGCTGCCCCGGCCAGTCTGTCTCTGGCCGGATACCTGACGATGGCGGCGCAGCCTTCGGTACTGATGGTGGCCTTGCTGGCAAGTATTGGCCTGCTGATGACGTTGGTGATCTATCTGGCCTTCTTTCGATTACTGCGCCTGCCGTTCAGCCCGGCGTATGCGGCGTTTACCTTCCCCATGGTGATTGGGGCTATGGCACTGTACAAAACTGCGCACTGGATGAGCACTCAGCCGCTGCTGTCGGATTATGCGGTTCAGGTTCAGACGCTGGCGCTGGCTGAGCTTTTTATCGCCACTGTGGTGGTGGGGTATGTGATTGTGCGTTATCTGACGTTTTATTGTACCGCCAGCGTACGGCTGAGCCGTCCGGCGATGTAACGGGCTGAACCGAAAGGGCGGCGGCCGTCACAGCTGCCGCTGTTTACACCCTGCAATCCATGGTAGACAATCGGGATCATTCTTGTCTGATAGCGAGCCTGACGCGTGTTTACTGTCTACCATTCCAACCAACTGGACCTGCTGAAATCGCTGCTGGTTGAGCTGGTCCGCCGTGACCCGCTCGCTGATCCTTTTATTCCTGAGCACATCCTGGTTCAGAGCCCGGGGATGTCCCAGTGGCTCAAGCTGGAACTGGCTCAATCGCTGGGTGTGGCGGCGAACATTGCTTTTCCGCTGCCGGCGACCTTTATCTGGGACATGTTCACCAAAGTGCTGCCGGATGTCCCGGCGCGCAGCGCATTCAATAAAGAAGCTATGACCTGGTCGCTGATGAAGGTGCTGCCGGGATTGCTGGAACAACCGGAAATTGCGCCTCTGAAGCGTTATCTGGCCGAAGATGACGATCAGCAGCGTCGCTATCAGCTGTCGGCCAAAATTGCCGATATTTTTGACCAGTATCTGGTGTACCGCCCGGAATGGATTCAGGCATGGGAATCCGGCGTGGTTGATCCGGAACTCACCGCGGAACATCCCTGGCAGCCGATCCTCTGGCAGGCACTGTACGATCATATTCTGTCGCAGGGACAGTCGCCGTATCACCGGGCCAATCTGTACGAACACTTCATTGAATCTCTGAACCATGCGGCTCAGTCCGGAACGGCTTTGCCGGATACGCTGCCCAAGCGACTGTTTGTGTTCGGGATTTCTGCCTTACCACCGCGCTATATGGATGCACTGGCCGCACTGGGTCAGCACATTGATGTCCATCTGATGTTCACGAACCCGTGTCGCCACTACTGGGGGGATGTCCGTGATCGCAAATATCTGGCACGCCTTGCAGCCAGACAGCGTCAGCAGGTGATCTGGCAGGATGAACACAGTGAACCGGTGGGCGATGTCGGGATGCTGAAGGGCTCGCTGGAACAGAATCTGGTGGACGAAACGCATCAGGAAGCCGCGGTCGGAAACACGTTGCTGGCCTCGCTGGGGAAATTGGGACGCGATAATCTGTATCTGCTGTCTGAACTGGAAGCCTTTGAAGTCGATGCCTTTGTTGATATCCCGGCCGACAGCCTCCTGCATGCAATTCAGTCCGATATTCTGCAGCTTGAAGACCGGGTCAATGATCAGCTGCTGGCCGACAGTCAGCACAAGATGCCGTTGAGTGCCGACGATCGTTCACTGTCTGTGCATGTCTGCCACTCGCCGATGCGGGAGGTGGAAGTACTGCATGACAATCTGCTGGCGATGCTGGATGCCAACCCCGAACTCTCGCCGCGTGACATCGTGGTGATGGTGGCGGATATCAATGCCTACAGCCCTTACATTCAGGCGGTCTTTGGCAATGCCCCGGCAGAGCGGTATCTGCCTTTTTCAATCTCTGACCGCAGTGCGGATCAGGAAAATCCGGTGTTGCTGGCGTTCCTGCGTCTGCTGGATCTGCCGAACAGCCGCTGTCATGCTTCTGAGCTGACGGAAATGCTGGAAGTACCCGCGATCATGAATCGGTATGGTCTGGATGCAGAACGTTTTCTTCAGGTGAAAGCCTGGATTGAAGAAGCAGGGATCCGCTGGGGACTGGATGGTGATACGGCCCGGGAGTTTGCTCTCCCGGATCAGAAACAGAATACCTGGCTGTTTGGCTTGCAGCGGATGCTGCTGGGCTATGCCATGCCACAGCAGGCAGGACTCTATCAGGGGATGCTGGCCTATGATGAAGTGCAGGGGATGGAGGCCGAGCTGGCCGGCCAGCTCAGCGTTTTTGTCGAACAACTCATTCATTATCGCAAGGTGCTGAATCAACCTCATTCAGCCAGCGGCTGGTTTGCGGTGCTGAACCAGTTACTGGACGATTTCTTTGTCGTGGATACGGAAGGAGAGCTGGTCCTTCGCCTGATCCGCGAGAAATTACAACAGCTGGAACAGCAGCTGAAAGATGCCGGTTACGGCGACCAGCTGACTCCGGCCATCATGCGTGACTACCTCAATGACAAACTGGGCGGCGAACGGATCAGTCAGCGCTTTCTGGCCGGACAGATCAACTTCTGTACCCTGATGCCGATGCGTTCTATTCCGTTTCAGGTGGTCTGTCTGCTGGGAATGAACGACGGCGTCTACCCGCGTACCATTGCGCCGGAAGGTTTTGATCTCATGGTCGGCCGCCAGCGCGCCGGTGACCGCTCCCGCCGTGACGACGACAGATACCTGTTCCTTGAGGCCATGCTCTCGGCCCAGCAGCAGCTCTATATCAGTTATGTCGGCCGGTCGATTCAGGACAACAGCGAGCAAATGCCGTCAGTGCTGCTGAGTGAATTGCTGGAATATTGTCAGCAGGGATTCTGTCTGACCGGGGATGAAAGTCTGCCGCCAGACGATTCAGCCGCCCGGCTGCTTCAGCAATTGGTCCGCCACCACCCGCTGACGCCTTTCAGTCCGCAGGCATTTCTGGGAGCAACGCCGAGCTATGCAGCGGAGTGGCTTTCTGCGGCCCGCCGGGAACCGGTGATTCAGGACGAATTCCTGGACCAGCCGCTGGCTCCGGTCGCACTGGAGGCGCTGTCGGAATCGACCGGTACGTCGGCGGTGATGGAGCTGGCGGAGCTACAGCGTTTCTGGCGTCTGCCGGCACAGTATTTTTTCAATCGTCGGCTGAAGGTGTACTTCAATGCAGCCGAAGGCGCCATGGCGGATGATGAGCCGTTTGCGCTGGATGGTTTACAGAGTTACCGGCTGCGCGAAAATCTGCTGATGACCCTGCTGGAAGCAAAAGAGCAGTCGAAAGATCAGTCCGAGGCCCTGGCGCAGTTTCAGGCCCGGCAGCAGGCTGCGGGCAGTCTGCCGATTGGAGCATTCGGAGAACTGACGCTGGCGCAGGAAACACAGCAGATCCTGCCGCTGGCTGAGCAGATCTCAGCCTTGCTGGCCACCCGGACGGAAGACCCGGAAATCGACCTGCCGCTTGAAACTGCTGTCGGTGGCATTCGCTTACAGGGATGGTTACGTCACCGCACCGCAGAAGGTCTGGTGCATTTCCGGCCGGGCAAGATCCGGGCTCAGGATATGCTTCAGGCCTGGATGGAACATCTGGCACTGGCCGCTCAGGAAACTCCGGCAGCGACTCATCTGCTGGGCATTGATACCCATCTTCGGCTGAAACCGGTTGACGCAGATTATGCCCGAGATCAACTGACCGCGTTGATCGACGGTTATCTGGCCGGGCAGTCGGATCCGCTGCCTTATTTCCCGCGCACGGTCTTGTCGGGGCTGGAAGCGCTTCAGGATAAAAGCGGCAACTGGCTGACGGATGAGGACACTCTGTTGAAAGCGCAGACCAAAATGGCTGCGGTTTTTCAGGACAGCTATCTGTTCCGCGGAGAAGGCAGCAATGTCTACATCGCCCGTGTCTGGCCGCAATGGCAGGATGATCTGGCGGCGGATGTCATGACCTGGGGAGAGCGTGTGCTCAAGCCTGTGTTAATGCATCTGGAAGCGGTTGATTGAAGCAGGTGAGCGAGGTGGCCGCCGGCAAAATCATTATGAGTGTAGGGTGTTCACCGGTCGGCCACAAGGTCCAGAGGTAGACCAAATTTCGTGGCTGCGATACTACAGAAAGCCAGTGGTTGAAAATGTGAAACACCTCCCATAGTGATAGAAACATCAGAATGAAATAGGGTAAAAAGTGTTGAACCCGTGAGTGATCACAAAAGCACATGTAAAAAAGAAAGTTTTCCATTTTTTATGCTGCCTGAAACAGAATTCTGGTGCCACGGAGTTTGGGTGCCGTGTCAGCATGCGGGCAAATAATTTTTTCAGAGACCAGGTTGATGAGATGACAGCGACCACAGCAACGGATAAATCAGCAATCATGCCACAGCCGCTGGAGGCAATGACGTTTCCCCTGCATGGGACCCGGCTGATTGAAGCTTCGGCGGGCACGGGAAAAACCTTCACCATTGCCAGCCTGTATCTGCGTCTGCTGTTAGGACATGGTGAAGCGGGCGCGGCATTTCCGCATCCGCTGACCGTGGATCAGATTCTGGTGGTGACCTTTACTGAAGCGGCAACAGCTGAGCTGAGAGACAGGATCCGCCGACGGATTCACGATGCCCGGATCGCTTTCAGCCGCGGCTCCAGCGAGGATCCGATTCTGGCGGGGCTGTTGTCGGATCTGCCGGATCATGCCCGATCGGCCACCTTACTCTTGCAGGCCGAGAGACAGATGGATGAAGCTGCGATTTTCACCATCCACGGTTTTTGTCAGCGTATGCTGACCCAGAATGCCTTTGAATCCGGCAGCTTGTTCACCAATGAATTCATTACGGAAGAAAGTCAGCTCAGGGCACAGGTCGCAGCCGATTACTGGCGCCGTTATTTCTATCCGCTGTCCCGTGAACTGGCGAATGAAATTCGTCGGTGCTGGCCCGCCCCGGAAACACTGCTGCAAGCGATCAATCCCTTTTTGTCCGGTGCACCGGTCGTGCTGAAAGCGCCGCCGTTATCCGGCGATCTGGCGCAGTTACACCAGCAGAATCTGGAACGGATAGAAGTCGTCAAGCAGGGCTGGTGTGCGCATGTGGCTGATTTTTTTGCGTTGATCAGCGATTCCGGGGTGAATAAGCGCAGTTATACCAAAACCAGTCTGCCAAAGGCGCTGGAAGAAGTCGGCCAATGGGCTGCGCAGCCGACCACAGATTACAGTCTGCCCAAGGCCCTGGAAAAATTTGATCAGGCAGTGCTGGCAGAGAAAACGGCCAAGGGCACCGTGCCGGAGCATCCGGTTTTTGTTGCGATTCAGGATTTGCTGGCGAACCCGCCCAGTGTACGGGAGCCGATTCTGGCGCACGCGATCCGGGCATGCCGGGAACTACTGACTGAGGCAAAACAGCGCAAAGGCTGGCTGTCTTTTGATGATTTGCTGACGCAACTGGCAGCCGCGCTGCAAACGGATCGCGACAGCGGGAATGGTGCTCTTGCAGCCCGGATCCGTCATTTGTATCCGGTGGCAATGATTGATGAGTTTCAGGACACGGATCCGCTCCAGTATCAGATTTTCAGTACGGTTTATCTGCCGGAAGAGTCTGCCGAGGGAGAATCATCGGCAGCCGTGTCCGGACTCTTTATGATCGGCGATCCCAAGCAGGCGATTTATGCTTTCCGGGGCGCGGATATTTTCACCTATATCCGGGCGAGGCGGCAGGTCAGTGCCCATTATACGCTGGGCACCAACTGGCGCTCGACCGCCAGTATGGTGGCCGCGGCCAACCGGGTGTTTGCACTGCCGGACAGTCCTTTTATCTATGACAGCGATATCCAGTTCCTGCCCGTCCAGTCCAGCCCGAAAGCGGCTGAACGACACTGGATACTGAACGGTGAACGGCAGCAGGCGCTGTGTTTCTGGCACATGGATGCCGAGGCGCCGGTCACGAAAGGGGATTATCAAACCGTGATGGCGGAAGCTACCGCGGCCCAGATCCAGACGATTCTGACTCAGTCTGAACTGGGTCAGGCTGCGCTGGTGGACGGGGAAGAACAACATCCGGTGGCAGCCGGTGATATTGCGGTGCTGGTGCGGACCGGGACAGAAGCGGCCCTGATCCGTCAGGCGCTGGCCGGACAGGGGATTGCCAGTGTCTATCTGTCGAACCGGGACAGTGTCTTTGCCAGCCAGGAAGCGGCCGATCTGCTGCGTCTGCTGGTAGCCGTCCAGTATCCGGAACAGGAAACAACGCTGCGTGCAGCGCTGGCAACGCCTTTGTTTGCACTCAGTGCCTTTCAGCTGGACCGGCTCAATAACGAGGAAGATGAGTGGGAGCGCTGGATCGCCGAGTTCCGCGATTACCGCAGCCTGTGGCAGCGTCGCGGTGTCCTGCCGATGATTCGTCACATGCTGACCCGACGTCAGATAGCAGAACGGCTGCTGGGAGAAAACGGCGGCGAGCGGCGTCTGACGGATGTGCTTCATCTGGGCGAGCTGTTGCAGCAGGCCAGTCAGATGCTGGACAGTGATCAGGCCCTGATTCGCTGGCTGGCGGAGCATATTGAATCCCCGAACGGGAACAGCGATGAGCAGCAATTGCGGCTGGAATCTGATCGCAATCTGGTGCAAATCGTCACCATCCATAAATCCAAGGGACTGGAGTACGATCTGGTCTTTCTGCCGTTTGTCTGCAGTTATCGCAGTACCGAAACCGCGCTGTATCATGATGCGGATTCCCAGCAGGCTGTACTGGATGTCCGGGGGGAAGATGCCAGTCTGGCGCTGGCGGAACAGGAGCGTCTGGCCGAAGACCTGCGTCTGATTTACGTGGCCCTGACCCGCGCGGTGTACGGCTGTTATGTCGGCATGGCGCCATTGCGCAACGGGCGCAGTACCAAAGAGCCGACCGGTTTGCATCTGTCGGCAATTGGCTATCTGGTTCAGAACGGCCAGCCCGGCGGGCTGGCAGAGTTGACAGCTGCATTGGAGACGCTGGCACAAAGCGAGGACATCTGCATCGTCACGCCGCCGGCTTTACCGGAAGAACTCTGGCAGCCGGCTGCGGTGGAGCAACCGGTACCGAAAGCAGCCAGCTTCAGCGGTTCTGTCGGCCATCCCTGGTGGATCACCAGTTATTCATCCCTCGTTAAACAGGGGCACTCCGTCCTGGATGCGACCAGCGAGCTGCCCGGCTTTGATACGGATTCATCTCAGGACAGCCTGCTTGAGTCGGCTGAATCTGAAACGGATATGTCAGCGCCGGAGCGTTCAATTTTTACTTTCCCAAAAGGGGCACGGCCCGGCACTTTTCTTCACAGTCTGTTTGAGAATGTCGAGTTCACGGAAGCGGCGGACAGCGAAGCAACCGCGAATATCATTCGCGAATTGCTGCGTCAGGAGAACTATGACCCCGAATGGCTGCCGGTGTTACAACAACTGCTGGAGCAGGTGCTCAGCTGCGCGCTGGATGGTGAATCGCTGGTGCTCGGCCAGTTATCCCCGCAGCAGCGGCTGGTGGAAATGGAATTCATGTTGCCGATCCACCTGCTGTCATCGGCACTGCTGAATAAAACGCTGGCCCGCCACGATACCTTGTCTGCAACTGCAGGAGAGCTGGGATTTGCAACTGTCAGCGGCATGCTGAAAGGCTTTATCGATCTGGTGTTTGAACACCAGGGGAAATATTACGTGCTGGACTGGAAATCGAACTGGCTGGGGGACAGCCATGACGCCTATCGCGGCGAGGCACTGACCACAGCCATGGCCGAACACAGATATGACTTGCAGTATCAGCTGTATGCACTGGCATTGCACCGTTTTCTGAAAAGCCGCAAAGCGGATTACGACTATCAGCAGCACTTCGGCGGTGTGTATTACCTGTTCTTGCGGGGTGTCCGTCGTGAAGACAACAGCGGCATTTTCCATGCCCGGCCCAGTCTGGCGCTGCTGACCGAACTTGAACACCTGATTGACGGCCAGATGAGCCAGGGAGATATAGCCTGATGATGACCTTGAACTCTCCCGTGGCTGACGGGCAATCGGCAATGATTGCACAGCTGGATATGCTGGCGCGTGCCGGTTTGCTTCGGTCGCTCGATACCCAGTTTGCCAAATTTGTCTGCGATTCGGTGGCCGGGTTTGATGACCCTCAGGTCCGGGATTTACTGGCGCTGGCAGCTGCCTGGGTCAGCCAGGAGCTGGGCCGGGGGCATGTCTGCCTCCCGCTGTCGTTTCAGCAGAGTCAGCCACTGGGGTTACCGAAAGAGGTGGCGGAATCTTTATTGTCGCTGTTGCCGGATGCCTGGCGATTGCCAGTTGGCTGGCCCGCGATCCTGAATGGCTCGGCAGCGATTTCGGATGGTCTGCAGCCCACGCCGCTGGTGCTTTGTGACGACCGCCTGTATCTGCATCGCTACTGGCAGGACGAGCAGACGGTTGCCCGTCGCCTGTTGTCCGCGGCTCGTCTTCCTGAAACCGGTCAGACTGTCACGCAATCGGCCGGGATGCTGGATACCTTGTTTGCCCGCAGTTATTTCTATTTGTTTGATGGACTGTCGGCGCTGCGTCAGTCCGGTGACGACAGTGCGGAGCGCCGTCGTTTCGTGGTCTGCGATCTACTGGATGTGGTGACGCCAGACGCGCTGAACTGGGAAGAGATTGACGCTGTACTGGTTCAGGCTCAGCGCTTTTCGGACCTGACACCGCTGGATAGGTTGATCCCTGCATCTGCCTGTCTGAACTGGCAAAAGGTGGCGGCAGCAACGGCCCTGAGCCGGCCATTTGCGGTGATCTCCGGTGGGCCCGGAACCGGAAAAACGACGACGGTTGCGAAACTGCTGGCGGCGTTGGTGATGCAAAACCAACCTGCTGCCGCGTCTGTCGATGCTGCCCGGGTGCCCCATATTGTACTGGTGGCACCGACCGGTAAGGCTGCGGCCCGGCTGACCGAATCGATTGGTAAAGCGGTCCAGTCGCTGCCGGTGGCTCCGGCGTTGCAGGCCGCCATTCCGACGCAGGCCAGTACCTTGCACCGGTTGCTCGGAGCAATTCCGGGGCGGACTGCTTTTCGGCATCATGCAGGGAATCCACTACATGCGGATGTCTTGGTGGTCGATGAAGCGTCGATGGTCGATTTGCCCATGATGGCTCGCTTGCTGGAAGCATTGCCGCCGCATGCCAAACTGATTCTGCTGGGGGATAAAGATCAGCTGGCTTCCGTGGAAGCCGGAGCGGTGCTGGGAGACATCTGTGCTTTCGCCCGTCAGGGCTACAGTGTGCCGCAGGCAAAACAGCTCAGTGAGATGACCGGCTTTGTGCTGCCTGCCGGACAGTCGGACTCACTCAGTCCGATTGCTGATTGTCTCTGCGTGCTGCAAAAAAGTTACCGTTTCCACGCATTGTCGGGGATCGGCCAGCTGGCCAGTGCTATTAACAGTGGTCAGCCGGACCGGCTGGCTGCGGTCTGGCAGCAAGCATACAGTGATATCCGGCAGTACCCGCTCGGGGCTGAGCATTACCAGCAGCTGATTCAGGCGATGTCGAATTTTTACTGTCGCTATCTGAGAGCCATTGCCGAGGGTAAACCGCCCGCCGAGGTGCTGCGGCATTTTGCCAGTGTCCGGCTGCTGTGTGCGCTGCGGGAAGGAGACTTTGGTGTTAAGGGGCTCAACAGCCGGATTGAACGCCAGCTGGCGAAAGATAAGCTGATCACGCCGGGGGATGAAACTTGGTATGTCGGTCGTCCGGTGATGATCACCCGTAACGATCATGGTCTCGGTTTGTATAACGGTGACATTGGGATTGCCATGCCGGATCCGGACGGGCGATTGGATGGTCGCGGCCGTCCGGCGCTTCGGGTGTATTTTGATATGCCGGACGGCAGTATCCGCAGCTTTCTGCCCAGCCGTCTGCCGGAGCATGAGCTGGTGTACGCGATGACAATTCATAAATCTCAGGGTTCAGAATTCGCCGATACCCTGATGATTCTGCCGCCGGAGTTCAGTCCGATCTTGACCCGGGAACTGGTTTATACCGGGGTCACGCGGGCGAAGGAACGACTGTATCTCTATGCCCGGCCTGAGGTATTACAGCGCAGTATCCAGCGCTGTATTCAGCGGGCCAGTGGTCTGGAAGTGAACCTCAGTTAAGCCATTTGCACCCGCCAGCGAGACGGGCGGGTGCAGTTATAACGCCAGCGTCAGGATTTTCGAACGACGTTGCAGGTTATAGAGGGCCTGCTTTGCCATCGGCAGGTCTGACACATCAATTTCCACGAAGCCCTGCTCCCGGAACCAGTGCAGGCTTCGGGTGGTCAGGACAAAGAGCTGCTTCAACCCTTGCGTGCGAGCCTGATGGCGAATGCGATTGAGCAGCAGCGCACCCCGGTCACCGTCCCGGTAATCCGGATGCACGGCCACACAGGCCATTTCACCCATCTGTTCTTCCATGAAGGAATAAAGGGCGGCGCATCCGATGATCAGGCCGTCGCGTTCAATCACAGTGAATTGTTTGATTTCCTGCTCCAGCTGTTCGCGGGAGCGGCGAACCAGAATACCTTCTTGTTCCAGCGGCCGGATCAGAGCCAGAATACCGCCGATATCGTCGATGTGAGCCCCCCGGACTTTTTCGGCACTGGCCATCACAATCTGTGTGCCGATTCCGTCGAAAGAGAAGAGTTCCTGAATGAGCGCGCCATCGTCTTTATAGCTGATGAGGTGACTGCGGGGCACACCGGCCCGGCAGGCGGTCATGGCACCGCGCAGGAAGCGGGCTGTCCCGGAGTCAGATTTCTTCTGTTCGGTCAGCCGTTGCAGTGTTGCCTCTGCTTCCGCCGGCAGCATTTCGGAGACGATTTCCCCCTGTTCATCCCGAACCCCCTGATGGGAACAGAAGCCAATCAGTTTGTCTGCTTCCAGACGGATGGCGACCTGCGTGGCAACTTCCTCTGACATCAGGTTGAAACATTCTCCGGTCACAGAGCTGGCAATCGGACCCAGCAAGACAATACTGTTCTGATCCAGCTGGCGTTTGATACCGTCAACATCGATGCGGCGGATCCGGCCGCTATGGCAGTAGTCAATGCCGTCATCGACCCCCAGAGGCTGCGCGATGACAAAGTTTCCGCTGACCACGTTGATTTGTGAGCCGGCCATCGGTGTATTGTTCAGACCCATGGAGAAGCGGGCGGTAATATCCAGATGCAACTGTCCGGCCGCCTGTTTAGCGATTTCCAGTGAACGTTCATCAGTGATCCGCACCCCTTTGTGGTAAGGCGTTTCATAGCCGTGCAGCGCGAGTAAATGCGAAATCTGGGGACGGGCACCGTAAATCAGGACAATGCGCAGGCCCAGACAATTGAGCAGGGCGATGTCATTGACGATATTGCGGAAGTTTTTATCAGCAATTGCTTCACCGCCCAGCATGATCACCAGCGTTTTACCTCGGTGCGCATTGACATAAGGGGCTGACTGGCGAAAGCCTTTGACCAGTGCGGTACTTCTTAATTTCACTGAGTATTCCGTTACAAAAAATGAATCAGGGGGGACATGCCAGCATGTTGCCTGTTTATCTGCTGCACAGCAAGCAGGAAAAGTGTTCAATAAGTTAGAGTTCAGACTCAAATTTTTGAGTCAAGATCCCGTTCTGACATTCTGTGCTTATTCGACCCATCAGACGGACGCCAGCTAAGCGTATAGTTGAATCACGTAGGGATGATTGGCGATGCTGCTGATGGCATTCAATAAGTACACCAAGTGGCAGGGTGCCACCATGCTGACCATATTGGTCACAGGTCTGGCGCTCAGTGGTTTTCTTGCAGTCGGTGCAGTAAAAGGTGATCTGTTCACCCCGGCGCCGGAACCCAGTATTTTCGGGATTTGGGTTGAGCAGGATGTCGCACCTTACGCAGCGGATCAATTTGAACTGCGCCAGGATGGGGTGTACGTCGCCGGTCGCATGGTCAGTACCCGTTATGACTGGGATGGCAGCCGGTTAAGCTACCGTATGGGGGGCGAAACTTACAAGTACACCTTCGAGGAAGGAAAGTTCGTTCGCCAGCAGCCTGCCCATTATGTTTCAACTTTTTCCCGTCAGGGCGCGCTTCAAAAAACCAATTCCTGAATGGCTTCCCGGTCTGGCGGGAACCTGGTTATTCCTCTTCCCGGAGTCTGGCAAACAGCTGGTGCACCGGGATTTTATTCAGCGCTACTTTTCGCATGGTATCGGCTGTCTGAGGGCTGCCGCCCAGACAACGCTGGATCACCGTATTGATTTGCTGTGCTGAGTTGCCGTCGCTGTCCAGATTGCGTATCCACTGGTATTCTACGGCGTTCGGATCAAGTAAGGTTTCCTTACCCACTTTAAATTGTTTGTTCATGCCTGTCCTTCCTGTGACATCAAGTTCCTGTGCGCCTAAAGGTGATCGCATTGTCTGCCAGTGAGCGGTATGCCAGTAAGCACGAAGTATAGTTTCCCTGACAGAATGATGTCGTTTATATGACGGTTTTATTAAATCGATCTTATATGACACTTATATGACAATGGGTGCTTATTATTCATCTTTCGTGACAATCAAAACAAGACTTTGACATTGGTTATGATAAAAAGTCTTAAGATAACTGTTTTATCAGTGGTCCGAGAGTGGCGCCGCTGTTAATTTTTTAACCTGTCAATTTCATGAAGGCAATTCTGTGTTTCAACAATTTTCCCTGTTTAGAAAAGTGACCCTTGTATCTTGTGTGCTTGGGCTGGCGGCTTGTGCCAGACCTGTTGACCGCGGTCAGCAGTATCTGGATGGAGAGTTTGGCCAAGTACTGAATCCGGTCACTCACGTTGCATCAGATAAACCCAGGGATTACACCCGCTTTGAAGCGCAGTCTGAACAAGTACTGGCCCGCTCCCCCTCAATGATGCTGCGATATCAGAACCTCTATCAGCAGGTGAAAAACTGGGCGGAAGAAAGCGGTGATCCGGCGTTGCTGACTCAGTATGGTCTGACGACGGATCAAATGGGCGGCGGCGACGGTTACGGCAACGTGATGTTTACCGGTTATTTTTCACCGGTGATTGAATTACGCCATGCAAAAGACGAGACCTTCAGATATCCGGTCTATGCGATGCCGGTTTGCGGTGAAAAATGTCCGACCCGGGCCGATATCTATAACGGCGCTCTGGAGGGACAGGGGCTGGAGTTGGGCTATGCGGCCTCAAAACTGGCGGTGTTCATGATGGAAGTGCAGGGCAGCGGCTTTGTCCATTTTGAGGATAATGACCAGCTGCAATACTTTGCGTACGGCGGTAAGAACGGCCATCCTTATGTGAGTATTGGTAAAATCCTGATCGAGCGCGGGGAAGTGCCACGGGAGAAAATGTCGCTCAAGGCCATTGCTGAATGGGTGGAGCAGCAGGATGAAGCCACGGTTCGTGAGTTGCTGGAACAGAATCCGTCCTATGTCTTCTTCCGTCCGCGCGAGGATCTGGATGTGCTGGGAACTGCCGGGATCCCGCTGTTGCCGATGGCTTCGGTCGCGGCTGACCGTGAATTCCTGCCGATGGGCAGTGTGTTGCTTGCAGAAGTGCCTCAGCTGGATGCGGAAGGAAACTGGAACGGCAAGCATGTCCTGACATTGCTGATGGCGCTGGATACCGGCGGCGCAGTAAAGCGCAACCACCTCGATCTCTACCATGGGATGGGTGAGCAGGCCGGGATTGATGCCGGGCACTACAAGCATTTTGGCCGGGTCTGGAAACTGGGACTGACAGCTGAGACGGATGCGGCACTGACCGAAGAGCGTCAGAAAGCCAGTGAAAAGACAGTGGCCCGCCCGGTAGATACCCATTTTACCTTCCTTGAAGAAAGTGTGCAGAGCCAGCCGGTGGTCACCGGTTCGGGACTGGACAACTGACAGGAGAGCGCGTATAAAAACGCGCTCATTCTCCACACACTGACAGGCCGTTATGCAACAACTCGAGACTCCAGCATCAGACAACTATAACCAGCGTTTTGGCGGTACCCGCCGTCTGTATGGTCATCAGGAAGTTGAGATCCTGAGAGCGGCCCATGTCTGTGTGATCGGTATTGGCGGAGTTGGCTCCTGGGCAGCTGAAGCCCTGGCCCGCTCCGGGGTCGGTGAGCTGACACTGATCGATATGGATGATGTGTGTGTCACCAACATCAACCGTCAGATCCACGCGATGTCAGGGACTGTCGGCCGCAGCAAAATTGAAGTGATGGCTGAACGGATCGCTCTGATTAATCCGGACTGTAAGGTCAATCTGATTGATGACTTTATTACCCCGGAGAATATTCCGGAGTATATTGGCGCTCATTTTGATTATGTACTGGATGCGATTGACAGCGTGAAGCCGAAAGCGGCACTGCTGGCGTACTGTAAGCGTTATAAAATCAAAGTGATTACCACGGGCGGTGCGGGTGGTCAGATTGACCCGACGCAGATTCAGATTGCGGATCTGGCAAAAACGATTCAGGATCCGCTGGCAGCGAAAATCAGGAATATGCTGCGTCGTTTTTACAACTTCAGTAAAAATCCGGCACGCAAGTTTGGCATCGACTGTGTCTTTTCTACTGAGCAACTGAAATATCCTCAGGCCGACGGCAGTGTCTGTGAAGCGAAAGCGACTGCGGAGGGGCCGAAACGGATGGACTGTGCAACCGGTTTTGGTGCCGCCACCATGGTGACGGCGACCTTTGGATTTGTTGCTGTGTCCCGCATTCTGCAAAAGCTGATCGAAAAACACAGCCAGTCCTGACTGAGTTGAGTTCAGCGACTGACGAACATCCGGATTTCTTCCACAATGGCCTTCAGCCCGTTACTGCGTGACGGGCTTAAATGAGCCAGCAGACCCAGTTGCTCAAAGTAAGCATCAATATCAAACCCCAGGATTTGCTCAGCGCTTTTTCCTTCATAGGCTGCCAGCACCAGGCAGATCAGTCCTTTCACGATTCGGGCATCAGAATCTGCCGCAAAGTGGTACCGGCCGTTTTCACAGCGCTTCACTAACCACACCTGGCTCTCACAGCCACTGACTTTCACTTCGTCTTCTTTGAGCGTATCCGGCAGGGCGGGGAGCTGTTTTCCCAGCTGAATCACCTGACGGTATCTGTCTTCCCAGCCACCGGCGTTGGCCATCCTGGCAACAATGTCGTCGGTTAAGATGGCGGTACCAAACGGGTGGGAAGGAAAAGGAACGGTTGTCATGAGAACTCTCTTTATTTACAGCAGGTCACAGGCTTTGTGCAGCGCCGCAACAAAACGGGCAACATCGTCTTCGGTATTATAAAGCGCAAAGGAGACACGCAGAGTCCCGGTCAGTCCGAGCGCATCCAGCATCGGATGGGCACAATGGTTGCCGGCACGCAGCGTAATATTCTGTTGATCCAGCAAGGTTGCGATGTCCTGATGGTGAACACCATCGACGACGAAAGAGAACAGGCTGGCATCAGGCTGCAGGCCAATCACCCTTAGTTCTTCAATATCCCGTATTCCTTCAAGCGCCTGCTGGCGGAGGGCGTGAACGTGCTGCTCGGCACCTTCACGGTCAATACGGTTCAGCCAGTGAATGGTCTCGGCCAGTGCGATCACGCCGGAAATATTCGGGGTACCGGCTTCAAATTTTCCCGGCAGTCCGGTGAACCGGGTGCCCTCGAAGGAGACTTTCTCGACCATCTTGCCGCCGCCATGCCATGGCGGCATGGCTTCCAGTAAGGCCTGTTTGCCATACAGAACCCCGATGCCGGACGGACCAAATAACTTATGACCGGAAAAAACATAAAAGTCGGCATCCAGCGCCTGAACATCTACGGCTTCATGCACGATGCCCTGCGCACCATCGACCACCACGACGGCACCATGCGCATGGGCGGCTTTGATCATGGTTTCGATCGGGTTACGAGTGCCGGTTACATTGGTGATATGGGCAACGGCAACAATACGGGTTTTTGCCGACAGCAGCTCATGAAACGCAGCCATATCCAGCGTGCAGTCCGGCTTCATCGGAATTTTCACCACGGTTGCCCCGGTCTGTTCGGCGACGATCTGCCAGGGCACAATATTGGCGTGGTGTTCGAGTTCGCTGACCAGAATCTCATCGCCCGGCTGCAACGTGCTGCGTGCCCACGTCTGGGCAATCAGATTCAACGCTTCTGTTGCACCACGGGTCCAGACAATTTCCTTTCGGTCTCTGGCGTGAAGAAAAGCCTGTACGGTGTCCCGGGCCTGTTCAAAACGCTGTGTCAGGCTGGCGGTCAGCTGGTGGCTGCCACGGTGAACGTTCGCGTTCTGATGACGATAGTAATCATCCAGTGTCTGAATCATCGCCAGAGGCTTCTGCGCGGTGGCAGCGCTGTCCAGGTAAACAATGGGATGATCGGAATCTTGGTTCAGTGCCGGAAACTGAGCACGGATAGCCTGAATGTCGAATTGGACGGTCATGGTGAAACTCGTTGATAGCCTAGTGCAGGGATCATCCTCATTATTGACCACAGAGGCAAGGGGACGAGAAAAGATTGAATAAAAAAAAGCACCGCGTTGGGGCGCAGTGCCATCAAAAAGTTTTGACAGACAGGTCAAAAAAAACAGGAAGTAAATCGGTAGCTCGAAGGCTACCTGCCCGACAGGAACCGGGCAATATGCAAACACAACATGCAATCTCCAGGAAACAGACGCCGGGAATCAATTTGGGATTAACACAAATTACAGCATTTACCCTTGAGATTGCGGCGCCAATCTTAGGGTTTCTGTGGTACTAGAACAATCGACAATTTATAATGGACTGGATAAAAAAAACTAATGCAACCAGTATGGCAGGACATTATGTCGAGAAGACTTCCCCCTCTGAATTCGCTCAAGGTATTTGAGGCAGCAGCCCGTCACCTGAGTTTCACGCGCGCTGCGGAAGAATTGTTTGTGACACAGGCGGCGGTCAGCCACCAAATTAAGGCGCTGGAGGAATTTCTGGGCCTGAAACTGTTTCGTCGCCGGAACCGTTCTTTATTGCTGACGGAGGAAGGGCAGAGTTATTTTCTCGACTTGAAAGACATCTTCAGTGCGATATCAGATGCGACAGATAAAGTTTTGGAACGCGGTTCAAAAGGTGCGCTGACCATTAGTTTATCTCCCAGTTTTGCGATCCAGTGGCTGGTGCCCCGCTTAAGCGATTTTAACCAGCTGCACCCGGATGTTGATGTCCGGATTAAAGCCGTCGACCTGGATGAAGGCTCGCTGACCGATGATGTGGATGTGGCGATTTATTATGGACGGGGGAACTGGCCGGGTTTGCGCTGCGACAAACTGTATCAGGAGTTTCTGGTCCCCGTGTGTTCCCCGATGCTGCTCAGTGGGCTGAAAGCACTGAATACACTGGCGGATTTGCAGTTTCACACACTGTTGCATGACAGTTCCCGGAAAGAGTGGAAGAACTATGTTCGTGAGTTTGAGATCCCGGGCACCAATGTAAATCAGGGGCCGATTTTCAGTCACTCGACCATGGTACTGCAGGCCGCTATCCACAGTCAGGGGATCGCGCTGGCGAACAATGTTCTGGCTCAGCCTGAGCTGGAAGCCGGACGTCTGGTGTGTCCGTTTGATGAAGCATTGATGAGCAAAAATGCCTTCTATCTGGTCTGTCAGGAGAAACAGGCAGAAACCGGCCGGATCCAGATTTTCCGTGACTGGGTGCTGGAGAAGGCGCGCAAAGAACAGGAAGAAGGGCCGCTGCCGCAGCCAGAGGTTCCGGTCGAAGAAGCCCTTTCCTGATTCGCCTCTGATAATGCTGCAGGCTGTCATCCGCGGTCTGCAGATGGTCAAAACAGAGCCCGGAAACATCCGGGTCTGTCCTGCCACGCCCTGTTTTTCTCCCAGAAATCGTTCTGAGTTTGGTCTGAACGATTAAAGATTGAAATTCGCCACGGGTCGGTAATACTGACCCTGTCTGACAATCGAAGAAATGAAGGGAAAAATCAGTGTCATACCTGATCAATACACCGGAAAACGGCCAGTTCGATACCACCTTTTTGTTCGCACACGGTGCGGGGGCGGGCATGGATCATGAATTTATGACGGCGATTGCCGAAGGGCTGGCCGAAAAAGGCATTCGTGTGGTGCGTTTTGATTTTCCCTATATGGTGAAGCGTCGTGAAGACGGCAAGAAACGTCCGCCGGACCGGCAGCCGAAGCTGCTGGCTGATTTTCAGCGCCATATCGAACACTTTGCAGAGGAAGGGCCGCTGGTGATTGGCGGCAAATCCATGGGAGGCCGGATGGCCAGCCTGATGGTGACTGAAGTGGCCGATGAAGCTCTGGATGCCGCAAATTGCCGGGAGAAAGTGCTGGGCGTGGCCTGTCTGGGCTTTCCGTTTCATCCGCCGGGCAAACCGGAAAATTTCCGGGGCGAGCACCTGAAAACCATTGAAGTGCCAACCCTGATCCTGCAGGGAGAGCGCGATACCTTCGGCACGCGCAGCGAGGTGGAAGGCTGGACCTATGCTGAAACGGTCACCCTTTCATTTCTGCCAGATGGCGATCACAGCCTGAAACCACGCAAGGCATCCGGACACACAGAAGCCGGAAATCGGCAGCTGGCTGTCGAATCACTGGCGGATTTTATTCGGCAGTGCGTGTCCCGTATTTAAAAACAAAAGGATAGATTGAATGCAAAGCCGCAGCATGATTCTGTTTGCCGCTGTCAGCGGAGCCATCGGTGTGGGTCTGGGGGCTTTTGCTGCCCATGGCCTGAAGGCACAACTGAGCCCGTATTTACTGGACGTTTTTAAGACGGGTGTGGATTACCAGCTCTGGCATAGCCTTGCGCTGTTCGGGTGCGGGATTTGGGCACGCAATTTTTCTGCAAAAGCGCTATCATACGCGGCCCTGTTGTTCGCGGTGGGGATTTGCCTGTTCAGTGGCAGCCTCTATTTGCTGGTGCTGACAGGCGTGAAGTGGTTTGGTCCCGTAACACCACTGGGGGGACTGTGTTTTATTCTTGCCTGGCTGTCACTGGCGGTGGCGGCCTGGCGTTCTAAATGAGGACTCGTGGTGAATCAGGTTCTGTTGTACTGCCGTCAGGGCTTTGAAAATGAATGTGCCGGTGAAGTGCAGGATAAAGCCAATGCACTTGAGCTGTTTGGCTTTCCGCGCGCAAAGAAAAATAGCGGTTATGTGCTGTTTGAGTTTTATCAGCCGGGTGATGCCGATAAGTTTGCGCAGCTACAGCCATTTTCACAGCTGATTTTTGCCCGTCAGATGCTGGTCGTCACGACGCGTCTGGAAGATTTGCCGGCCGACGATCGGATCAGTCCGATTCTGGCGGTTGCCGAAACATTGCCACGTTGCGGTGATCTGCGGGTTGAAACACCGGACACCAACGAAGCCAAAGAACTGCTGAAATTCTGCCGCAAGTTCACGGTGCCGCTGCGTCAGGCACTGCGTAGGCAGGGCACGTTGTATGTGAAAGACAATCCGAAGAAACCGGTACTGCATTTGTGCTTTACCGAACCGGGCTGTTGTTTCCTGGGGTACTCCTACAGTAACAACAACTCGCAGTTCTTTATGGGGATCCCGCGGCTGAAATTCCCGGCAGATGCACCCAGCCGTTCAACGCTGAAGCTGGAAGAAGCCTTTCATGTCTTCATTCCGCGTGAGGAGTGGGATGAACGTCTGGCCTCCGGCATGTGGGGTGTCGATCTGGGCGCCTGTCCTGGAGGCTGGACTTATCAGCTGGTCAAACGATCCATGTTTGTTCACGCGGTGGACAACGGACAGATGGCACAGAGCCTGATGGATACCGGTCAGGTGAAACATCATATGGCCGACGGATTTAAGTTTGAGCCGCCACGCAAGAATGTCACCTGGCTGGTGTGCGATATGGTTGAGAAACCTGCCCGGGTGGCGCACCTGATGGGGCAGTGGCTGATCAAAGGCTGGGCCAAAGAAACGATCTTCAACCTGAAGCTGCCGATGAAAGGTCGTTATGATGAGGTGCTGCAGGATATTGAAAACCTGAAGGTCTTTCTGATTCAGAATGGTTTGAAATTCCGCCTGCAGGCGAAGCATCTGTATCACGACCGCGAAGAAATTACGGTCCATATTCAGGCGCTGGACAACCGCAGTCCGCACTAAAACCTGCGTTACGGATGGCGGGCACTCAGCCCGCCGTCTGATATCGGATATCCTGTAAATTAAAGCCCAGCTGCAAGTCGGTTTTCAGCCGTGCAACGGCTTTGCTTGCTCTGGCACTGTCCTGAGCAGGTTCAATTTTCTTACGCCATTTCTCCGGCAGATCCGCTGCCGTTAGAATGCTTTCCAGATCCGGATACTGTTGTAGCAGTTCACAGGCTGCTTTCGGCCCGATGCCCGGAACGCCCGGGATTTTACTGGAGCTGATCCCGGCCAGTCCCCAGTAATCCGGCAGTTGCTCCGGACGCACGCCAAATTCTTTTTCAATGAACGGGCTGTCGAGCCAGCGTTGCTGGAAGTAATCCCGGATCATTACGGTTGGGCGCAACAGCTGGCAGTAGCCCTTATCGGTGGATACGATCGTCACCTGGCCGCCGTGATCGGCGACTTTCAGCGCCAGCGTCGCAATCAGATCGTCGGCTTCATCGCCGTCGGACAGCAATGAGTCGACGCCAAGTGCCATAAAATCATCCTGAATCTGCGCCATACCCGTCTGAAGCTCAGCCGGCATCGGTTTGCGGCCTTCTTTGTAGCCGGGCAGCAATTCGGCACGCCAGCCTCTGTCGTCACCATGGTGGTCAAATACCGCCACAATGTGGGTCGGCTGACTGACAGCAATAATTTTACTCAGTGCCTGGCAGCAGACTTTACTGGTGCTTGCGATGTCCGGCTCGCCGGGTTGGGCGGCGTGAACACGGCGGATCAGGTTGAGGGCATCAATGACGACAAGATGTATAGACATAATATTCAATAAAAAACAGGGCCAACTGGCCCTGTATTCTACGTTGCATGGCAAATTATTTCACCATGTCGGGGTGGGTGAGGATGCGATAACAGGGAATGTACTCGCTGCCGGGCAGTTTCATACGTTGCTGGGCGACGAAACTTTTCAGCAGTTTGTCCATACGTTTCATCAGCGACGGGTCGCCGTTGATTAAAAAGGGTCCTTTGCGCTCGATTTCCCGGATCCCTTCTTCTTTGACATTTCCCGCCACAATCCCGGAAAAGGCTCGGCGCAGATTCGCTGCCAGTTGTTCCGGACGCTGGTTAAGTTGCAGATCCAGACTTCCCATGGCTTCATGTGTCGGCTCAAACGGTAGCTGAAATTCCGGCGGAATTTTCAGTGACCAGTTATAACAGTACGCATCGCCGGTTTCCTGGCGGTGTTCCTTGGTCAGCGGCATTGCTGCTTTCATGATACGGGCCACCTGCGCCGGATCATCAATCACGATTTGATATAGTTTGGCTGCTTCTTCTCCCAGCGTATCGCGGATAAAGTTGTCGAGCGTTCTGAAATAGAGTTCGCTGCTCTTCGGCCCGGTCAGCACCACTGGCAATGGTTGATCCTGATTATCGGGGTGCATCAGGATCCCGATGATATAGAGAAGCTCTTCGGCGGTCCCGGCACCACCAGGAAAGATGACAATCCCATGGCCAACCCGGACAAAAGCTTCCAGACGTTTTTCGATATCCGGCATAATGACCAGTTCGTTCACAATCGGGTTTGGCGGTTCGGCTGCAATGATTGAAGGTTCCGTCAGGCCGATAAAACGGCTTTTGCCGTAACGTTGCTGGGCATGGCCGATCGCGGCACCTTTCATCGGACCCTCCATGGCGCCGGGGCCGCAGCCGGTGCAGATATTCATTTCACGCAGCCCTAGCTGATGGCCGACATCCCGGGTGTACTGGTACTCTTCAGGATTAATGGAGTGGCCGCCCCAGCAAACGATAATACTGGGATCTTCACGTGACCGGACCGTCTGGGCGTTACGCAGGATACTGAAGATAAAATTCGTAATATGCGGCGCACTGGTCAGATTCAGATCATTGCGTTGTTGAACGTGTACGTTGACGTAAATGATATCCCTCAAGACGGCAAACAGGTGTTCCTGAATACCGCGAATGATCTTGCCATCGACGAAAGCATGCTCTGGCGGATCTTTCAGTTCGAGTTTGATGCCGCGCTCTCTTCGGAGGACGTTAATGTCAAAGGATTTGTGTCTTTCCAGCAGGGCACTGGAATCATCGCTGTGGCTCCCTGAGTTCAGGACAGCCAGCGAACAGTTGCGGTACAGGCGATAGAGATCGCTGGCTGCGGTCGCTTTCAGCCTTTCGACTTCCAGTTGCGATAGCAGTGTCATTGCCCCAACCGGACTGATATGTGTAATCATGTTTACCTCCCTGGAGATAAATACAGGCCATTTGAGCGCCTGTACCTCATACCAGTCAGAGCAAACTACGTCGGGCAGCAGCTCTCACCTGGTATTTGTCTTTCCGCGTGCGGACAATGGTCGCTTCACGGAGAGAAATATCGGACATTTTTCCCTGCCCGTATTATTCAACATACACAGGCATCCAGAGTTTGACTAGAGGAAGTCTGAAAAAAAAAGCGTTTGTACAGCAGTGGGTTAGATGCGAAATGCTGCGTTATTGAGTTTAAAATCAGCTGTTAAGCAATCCAGATCAGGTGATTCCGGCCAGCATTTTTGGCACTGCTCAGCGCTTTCTGGCTGCGTTCGATCACGCTGCTCGGCGTGTCGTTGTCATCAAACAGGGTGGCCCCCATAGATGCCGTGACCGAAACATTTTTTTCGCGAAAACGGAAGGGTAACTGGAAGATGCTTTCGCGAATGTTCGATAAGCGGCGATGCCTTTCCGTTTCTGTCATTTCCGGCAGGATCAGCATGAATTCATCGTTGCTGACCCGGGCGATAAAGTCGGTGTCCCTTAACTGCTGGCGCAGTGTCCGGGCAATGATTCTGAGGACTTTATCACCGGCCTGGAAACCATAGTTGTCATTCAGTTCGCTGAAGTGGTCCAGATTGACCACGGCCAGGCAGAGCGGATGCTGATAGCGAATCCACCGACGGTATTCATGTTCCAGACGATCCTGGAAGGCGGCCCGGTTGTAGACCCGGGTCAGCGGGTCCTGAAATATCCGTCGCTGCAGATCTTCAATCTGTCGGTGCTGATCCTGTGTCTGCTGATAGAGTTGTTCTGCACGGCTCTGATGATAGTGCAGCTGCTCCAGTAAGGATTGTTCGCGGTTTTCCAGGGCACGCTGGCGCTCAACCAGATGTCTGAAAGACTGATCCAAATCCTGCGCGGCACTGCGCCAGTTTTCCAGATTGCTGTGCTGGGCCAGAGCCTGATGGAAGCGATCGGACAGTTGTCCCAGCTCAGAAGTCAGTTCCGAGCGGTGATTGTACAGTGCTAACCCTTGTTCAACAGCCTGGCGGGTGGTCTGTTCCAGCGCAGCCAGATCGCCGCTGATCACATCCAGAAACTTCTGCGCATGGCGTCTTTCACTGACAAATGCATCCAGTGCCAGGCGGAGTACTTCCAGGCAGAGTTCAACCAGGGAAAGGGTGGTCACGCCTTTGAGCAACTGATGACGGATGGTCAGGAGCTGCTCACCAGATTCCCCTTCCGCATCCAGCTCAGTAATGATTTGCTGCAGCTCATGACAGAGCTTCCGGTGCAGGTCACTGTCTTTGGTGAGCGACTCCCGCTCGACACTGACCGGAACGGTCAGGAGCTTCAGAGCACGGTCGTACAGGCCGAACAGTTGAGTAATTTGCTGGTGGCTGTGGTTCAGTGAAGCGGGTGACTGGGAGAGTAAATCATGAAGGTCGCGTTTGAGCTGAACCGGCAGGGCAGGAATGCGTTTCAGACTCTCGGAACTTTGCTGTATCAGGCCCGCCAGCCGTTCCATGGTTGTATGGGTTGGCGTTTGCCGCAGCAAAAGGCGTTCCACCTGTGCCAGATGCGGCACAATTTTACTGATGTCTTTGTTCTGCTCCAGATCCCGGCGCAATGTTTCCAGACGCTTGTCCAGGTCGACATCCAGTCCTCGGCAGGCGACAGCCATACGGGCAATCAGACGCTTTAAAATGACGATCTCACGACGTGACTTTAACGACGCATCGCGATATGACAATTGAGCCTGATCCAAGCGCAGCTTCAACTTACTCACTTCAGAAGCTGCGTCAACATTCGTTGCCACGTTGACTAATGATTACCTTATCTGAACTTCCTTCGCTCAGTACAACTCACAGAGCGATACCGGATGTTAGCAAAAAATTCCTGCCGGGTTGAACATTATTAACGGCTTGTTTTCCCGGACACAAACGCTCGCGTGTTTTTTATACATTTTCGTGATCTTAGTAGACCTAAATAGCAGTAATACCGAGTGTTTTTTCTTCAGAGGTGTTTGCTCCAGTCATATTCCTGCTGGGAAGATGTCTGAACTTTGACCAGTCCCTTATCCATTCCCTGAATGCAGGCATGACGAATATTGTCTCCGGCAAAGCTGGCGGCAGGTGCGGCATCGATGGCACTCAGATGCACCCACTGGCTGCCCGACTCGGCTTTACTGATTTGACGGGCGGCCTGGGTGGCCATCAGCAGAATATCAATCAGCTCCTGGTCATTGATGGCCGTATAGGCGCGGGGCAGAAACGGATATTCCGCCATGCCGATGCGAACCCGGCTGTCGAGCTGTTTTTCAGCCATGAAATGATCGACCAGTTGCTGAATGGAATCGGCCAGCTGTTTGGGCGCACTTTCCAGTCGCGAATTCGGCTCAATATATAAAAACATGGCATCAGAGAAATGGTACAGGCGTGCGGGTTCGCAAATCTGGGCATTCAGGTAGTCACCGAACTCGCGTTCCAGTGCCAGTCCCTGCTGATAGCCATGCTGCAAATAGACATGTTTGAGTAGCGGTACTTCAAACAGCGCAAAGCGGAGCCGGTCACTCAGGGGCTCATTGATGATTTCGCCCAGATGCCATTGTTCAAAATGGGCGCTGCTTTGCTGCAATGAGTTCGACAGTCTTGCATTGAGCATTCGCAGATTGCGCAGACCGCTGCGCGGGTGCGTGTAGAATTCATCACGTAACAGCTTGAGGCGGCGACGCCACTGATGTGCGGAACGATTGCGATACCAGAGCAGCAGCAGGGAAAGCAATAAGCCGATCAGTAAGACGGTAGTCAGGTTTTTCTGCTGATACAGCGCCTTTTCCTGTTCAAACTGTTGCCGCTCGAGTTCTTCGAGTTTCAGCGAGCGCGCCATAATCCGCTGCTGCTGACGAAACACTTCGACATTACTTTTGACCTGATTTTCCTGCATGGAGGCTTGCAGCTGCTCATAGCGGCGCTGGCTGAGCAGAGCATTGTAATAGTCTTTTTGTTTTTCAAAGGCTGCAGACAGGCTGGCTTCCCCCATCATTTGCAGTGCGGGCTGAGGTTTCTGCAGGCGGCTGGCAGCAAGCAGAGCCGACTGGATGGTCGAAATTGCCTGCGGCGTTCTTTCCTCAGCCAGTTCAAGCTGCCCCTGGAGTAACTGAGACTGAATCAGGGTGATCTCATCATCGCTTTCCTGAGCCAGTTGCCGGGCATGATGGAGGTATTGTTCGGTTTTGGGGTAGTTATACAGTTTCAGATAGACCCGGGCGATACTCAGGCGCAGACGGGCTGAACGAGGCTGCAGGCGCAGCTGATTTTCCTGATCCAGTGCATTGAAATAGTGCACCAGCGCCAAATTGTAGCGGCTTTGCTGCTCATAGATACTGGCGATCAGTGCCAGAGTTCTGGCCAGCGGAATCGTTCGGTTAAAGTGCTCAAAAAATTCTCCCGCCTGAGTAGCGTGTTCCAGCGCTTTGTCGAAGACTTTCCGCTCTTCATAGAGCGTTCCCAGTTCCAGGTTGGCCACGGCCACTTTGCCGTGGTCTTCCTGTTCCTGAGCCAGCCAGTAACCACTGAGCAGACGGTCCAGCGCCAGATCATAATGCTGATGCCTCAGATAATGACGGCCGTGGCTCAGCAGGAAGTTGATTTCTTCTTTGGGCTCATTCAGTTCAGACAGATCACGCTTGGCGCGGGTAAACATTTTTTCGGCTTTGCGTTCATCGCCCAGCGTGGATTCAATATCTGCGCGAAGCATCAGCAGATGGTACTGCAGGACTTTCACCTGCTCACTGCGCTGGAGCTTTTCATCACCAGCAATCGCCTGGTCCGTTTTGTTCAGCAGGTCGCTCGTAGAGGTGGCATCGCCGAGTCCCTGCCAGAGAATGTCGGCATGGATCAGCTGAGTTTCCAGCAGGGTGTAGCTGAATTCGTTGCTGATAGCCAGTGCCTCAGCTTCCCGGATGATCTGAATGGCTTCGGGTTGCCGGTTCAGCAGGGACAATGCTCTGGCTTTAATCTGGAGCGCATTAATAGTACTGAGAGGGGTGCGGATAGAATGGTCGGTTTCTTCGCTTACATGTACGCGCGAACTGTCGACAGGGATGCTCATCTGACGCTGGCTCAGGTAGCGGTTGGTAATTTCCAGCGCTTTTTCTGGGCTGGTTTCCAGCAGCAGGTCTGCATCGGCCAGAATCGGGGTGGCATAGATTTTTGCCTGCACGGGCAGGGCAGTCAGAAAGCAGAACAGAATGCTGAAGAGCCAGTCACGACAGTTCATAGAGCACTTATCCATCAGGAAACACGGCCCTCATATTACTGGCTCAGGTCCTCAAGTCCAGCAAACTAGAGTGATTTGCCGGACTTGCAAGACAAGTTGAACTCAGAACTACTGTCGGGCCAGGCGATCATTGTCGCTTGGTGTTTTGCCCTGATTGGTTCGGTAAGGGTTGATATCCAGACCTCCACGACGGGTATATCGTGCGTAAACCGTCAGTAACTCAGGCTGGCAGAAGTGAAGCAGGTCCGTGAAGATACGCTCGACACATTGTTCATGGAACTCATTGTGGTTGCGGAAAGACACCAGATAACGCAGCAGCTTTTCCCGGTTGATCTGTTTCCCTTTGTACGAAATCCGTACGCTGCCCCAGTCCGGCTGGCTGGTGATCAGACAGTTGGATTTCAGCAGATGGCTGTGCAGGATTTCTTCGACAACGTCGCCTTCAGCGGCATTTGCCAGCAGGCCCGGGTTAAAGTCGAAACTATCAATTTCAATGTCCTGATCATCAATGCAGGTGCCGCTGAAATCGACAATCGGCTGCGCGGTGAAATCACTCAGTGGCTGGATCGTCACATCGACGTCAGAACCGGCACAGGCAGACAAATCTTTCTGCAGCATATCAGCAACTTCCTGCCAGCTTTCGATACGCGTGTTGTTCAGGCTGTTCAGATACAGCTTGAAAGATTTGGATTCAATCAGGTTCGGGCTGCCGGCGGGCAGACGCACTTCACCGATTGCAACCTGCGGCAGTCCTTTACTGTTCAGCCAGGACAGTTCGTACAGGGTCCAGATGTCATACCCGGTAAAGGGCAATTCATCACCAAGCGCCAAGTCATCGCGGTTCAGTTTGCGTGGCACTGCCTGCAGCAGGGAAGGATCATACTGATCTTTGTATTCACTTTTTTGGCCAAGAGTTAAACCGGCTAGTTCTTTCGCGTCTTTGTATTTGCTCATATTGTCCTGGACACACACACTTGGATTACAATAGGCAAAGTTTACTGAATCTTGCTTGAGGTTGCGAATGAATCATCCGGTTACGGCCGCATTGGCCGATTTTTCTTCCCGTTTTATGAAAGCCTGGTCTGATGATCAGGCCAGCCAGCCATGCAGCAGCGATCTGATTGGCCTGGCATCGCCCTGTGTGGTTCGTGACAGTGGCGATACGGTGTTCTGGCAGCCGGTGGTCCGAGAGCCGGCAGGTGATTTGGCCGCAGTTGAACAGGGGATTGAACTCCGTCTGCACGCCGACATTCAGGCGTTTTACGGCAGCTATTTCAGTGGTGACATGGCGGCCCGCTTTCGGGACCTGGAACTGGATTTGCTGCAGGCGTTCAGCGAATCGGACCATCAGCGGTTACAGGAAAATATTCTGGGCCATCTGGTGACCCAGCGTCGTCTGAAACTGAAACCGACCGTTTTTATCGGGGTGATGGCCTCTGAGCATCAGGTCATTGCCATCTGCAATCTGACGGGGAATGTCATTCTGGAAACTCTGGGTCAGTCGGAGCGTGAGGTTCTGGCGGAAGATGTGGCCAGTTTTCTTCGCCAGCTGGAACCTGTGGTCAGGGTAAGTTAAACCATGTATGTCATCGAATTGCAGTTTGAATGCTTTGATAACACGACGATTTCTGCCGTTGAGCAGGCGATCAATGGTTTGATGGATGCGCTGAGGTACAACGGTCAGGTCCTGGGCCGTGAGTTTCCTGTGGTCATGGATGAAGCGGTCTTTAAAGTACGGGCTGTCTGTCCGGAAAAACAAAGCCTGCACAGTCAGTTCCACAGTCCTCAGGTGAAGGCCTCAATGAACCGGCTCTCTCAGGCCGGTCTGCTGGCCCCGAAAATCAAAGTTCTGGGCCGGGATATCAACTCTGAAGCAACCGCCGAAGATTCGCCCGGCTGGCAGGTGCTGTATACCACTTATGTGCACACCTGTTCGCCCTTGCGCAGCGGAGATTCTTTACTGCCGATTCCCTTATACCGGATCCCGGCAACCTTTAACGGCGATCACAAGGCAGTGGTGAAATGGCAGACCGAATGGCAGGCCTGTGATGAAATTCAGATGGCCGGTGGCTGTCAGGCCGAACATGCAGCCTTGCATGAAATTCGCGATGCGGACAGTGATTTATTCCGGCGCGGCTGGGATTTGCGGGGTCGGATTGAACACCTGACCAAGGTGCCGACGTATTATTACCAGTACAGAGTCGGGGGTGTCAGTCTGGCAGAAGAAGCAAACCGGCCTTGTCCGAAATGCGGACAGCCTTGGCGCCTAGAGGAACCGATTCACGGGATTTTCCATTTTAAATGCGACCCTTGCCGTCTGGTCTCAAACCTTTCCTGGGATTACCAGTAACAAAGAGACGCCCGCTCCGAAGAAGAGCGGGCGTTTTTTCAGCCGGGTCAGGTAAGACTGATTTATTTGGCCTGAATCGCCGTTTCCAGCGCGGCGAGGCGTGAGGTCAGGCTGGCCACCTGTGCTTCAAGCTGAGCAATGCGTTCGCTGTCGCTGGCTGTTGCTGCTGGTGTTTCGGTAATCTTCGGTACTTTGGCGTGCTGTTTCCAGCTTTTGATTGCCTGAATGATGACGGGCATTGGCAGCGGTTCGCGCAGGCGTGCCTTCACCAGTGCAACGCTTGGTTCTTTACCTTCGGCCATCAGAGATTGAATGGCGCTTTCTAATGCTTCAGTGACTGCTGAGGACATCATTTCTTCCTGAAATTGAGGGATCGTTGGCTTATTTTCGTAGCAATGTATCCAACTGATCAATCACTTCGCACCAATCGGCATCTTCTGCGATCGATTCGTTCAGAAACCGGCGCTGGGAGGGCTGCCAGAAATCAGCCTGGGTGATGGTTTCGTTCTGCTGCAAATGATGATCCCGGATAAAGCTTTCGATGGACTCTTTGGATGAATTTAAGCCTAACTGGTTGAAGAGGCTGGGTAAATCGTGGCTGAAAGTTTCCATGGTGACATTCCCCTAGTCGTGTTTGCCTTAAGTATAGTGGGGAATAATCGGCATTTCGTCTGAGCCCTTTGTGAGAGATCGCTTACAAATGTGTAGGAGAAATTGAAATCAGTTGACAGACGATGACTTTAACTCTGTATTGAAGTTGTTTATTTTCAAGTGGTTATATTTATTTTTCGTTTTTGATATTTGTGTCATTGTAAAGATTGCCATCAGACAGTTGCTTGTTCTGAATCGGATATCGCGTAATCTTAACCCTGTCGGAAGGAACTGACACGGAACAGGAAATGGCGCCACGGAATCGGCGGTCTCAGGATGAGACAGGTTTTCAGGAAGAAAACTGACAGGGAAGATTCGGAGGTTGCAGGACGCAATCAGTGCAAACGGGATGTTTGCCGTCAGGATGACACAAGGATGATGCTTCAGGGCAGAAGCGATGGACACCGCCAGGAAGGCTGTTGAGAGTTAATTCAGGACGGATTAACGGGTCAGGAGACCAAGGAACACTTCAGGACGAAGTTCAATAAGGGAAGCGCTGAAGGATTCAGCATACAAAGGAATGATGCAGGGAGCACCGTTGTAGTAGGATGCTACAGGTAAGACCTAAGGGCGCAGCGCAAGTTGCGCCCATTCTTTTATTGGTGCCCCGCCAGCCGCGTCCAACCGCATGAAAACCAGCCTTTCTATTGTCTGAACCAAACCATAGAGCTCCATCCATATAGCCTCATTGTCTTGCAGTGAGAATCTGTTTCTCAGGAAAATGGTATTCTCATCTTTGAGTATGAAAGCCGGTGCCTTATGTTTCTTCTGTTTTTGCTCGTCTCTCTGTAAGAGATCTCTCACAAAAGCGTGAGAAATCTGAGTTTAAGGGGCAGTCAATCTACGCACACTCTATATAAATTGTCCTTTAATACAATTGCTTAAGTCGTTGCTTTTAATTCGATGATGATGGTGCCTTTTTTTCGTCGTTTCGCCATACTGTGTTCGCCTTCGATTTGTCGTAGTCTTAGAAGTGTCGAAGGATTTGACATTTTGGAACAGGATAACGGCCAGGGAGCAGGGTCGGTTAGGGAAGATAGTGAGGGCGAGGACAGCTCTTGCGCTAAGGACAGTTCAGGACATGGCAGGATGCCGGTTGCAGTCACCAGGATGGGGCTGCTCAGGATGAGACAGGACACTTTCAGAACGAAAGCAAGGACACCGCCAGGACGGTCGAAGAGAGTTATTTCAGGATGAAGTAACGGATCAGGAGATCAACGGACACGTTCAGGAAGAACGCCAAATGGAATATCGCCGACGGATTCCGGCGCATCGATGGATTGAGGCAGGGAGCCACTCAGTAGCGGGAATGCTGCAAGTAAGACCTAAGGGCGCAACGAAAGTTGCGCCCGTTTTATTTGGTCGCCAGTCAGAATTCGCACTTCAACCCGGCATATGATGCGGCGGGACGTAAAACTGTACAGGTCTCATTCCCCGGAAGGTTGCACAACCCTGATAGGCATCGGCACCATCCGCGGAAAACTCGAACAGGTAAAGCGTCTGCCAGGTCCAGTTGCCGGCATCGTCTTTCAGGCGGTGTGCTCCCCGGGCAACACTCAGCAGCTGTAAACCGAGCTGCTGGCAGCGCTGGTGAATAAACTGCTGCGCCAGTTCACTTTGCCGGCGTTGCTGCCAGAACAGGTAACCCGCGAAGGCCAGCGCCAGTATAATGAGTAAATTCTCCATCCTTGGTTCTATTCCTTTTTTTGTAAGTGACGGCTTACTGGCCGCGTGCGGCTTGCTGTAAGCGGGTGATCGCTTCAGTCAGTTCAGGATTAGCCTCGCTGTGCAGGACCTGCAGCATGATTCCCCGCAGAGCCGGCAGCATCACCAGATCGGCAAACAGCTGGTTAAACAACGTTTGGTCCTGCGTCTGTGCCAGACGCAGCAGGTACAATCCGGCAGTCTCTGTATCAGCCAGTCCTTTCCAGCACCGGCCCGAAATAGCGACCATCATCTCCGGGTGGCACAGTTCAGGCTGGTTCAGCAGCTTCCTGACCGTTTCATGCAGCCTTCCGGATTCGGCACCGGACAGGGCGCGAACCAGTGCCGTCAGCAGAAAAATATCGGCTTCTTCAGACGAAAGCTCCAGCGTCATCCGCTCAATCAGCCGTTCAGTCAGTGCGGGTGGCAAATCACAGTGTTCCAGACAGCCCAGCAGCGCGTACAGCGGCGTCATCGGCAGATGATGAATGGCTTTGCGTAACCAGGTTGCGTTGTTTTCCTGTTTCATCCGGGCGCAGACATCAGCCAGCCCCTGCAAACCCACACCCTGCCATTGATCCCAGGCCAGCTTGCCGCTCAGGTAGAGCTGCGCGTGCTCGTAGTACTGGCTGGCCGGCAGAGACAGTTGTTGTCGCAGATGGGCATGGAAAATCGCCATCTTGTCGTCTTTCGGTTTGAAGGTATAAGGGTTTGCCGCCAGTTTTTCCTGCTCTTCTTCTGTCGGCACCGCGTTCAGGGTCGCACCCATCGCTTCGATGACGTATTTAATGAAGTCGCCGACAGCGGCTTGTTTCAAAAGCCCGCGCTCATCAAGCGGCAGTTTCAGAAACCAGATCCACGGCGGGTTATTCTGTTGCCAGAAGGAAATCGACAGGTGGGCGTGCTGTTGCAGCGGCCATGGATACGGCTGGCGGTTATCCTCGACTGCTTTGAATGTCTCCCGCTCGATCTCGCTGACCCGGCGGCCAAGATCATAAATCTTATACTGGCAGCCAGCGTTATCCAGCAACTGGGTCAGGGTGTGAAATTTATCCATGGACATGCAATCGAGCTCCTCGGTTTTTAACGCATATGGTGGCGCATTATAGGGAGTTGCAGCGGAAGATGGTATCCTTGCGCGCCAGTTGTCCGGCAGAGGTCAAGCCCTGTGCCCGTATTGTTTCAGGAGTACCGTTTTGGACCCTTATGAGAAAACCGCCCGTTTAATGACGGCACTGGAGCAGCAGTTGCGTGCGCATGACCTGTGGCAGGATGAGTCCCCCGATGAAGATGCGCTGGCCAGCACACTGCCATTTGCTGTGGATACCCTGAGTTGTGCTGAATGGCTGCAGTGGGTTTTTCTGCCGCGGATGCATCATCTGGTGGAAGAGCGCCTGCCGTTGCCGACCCAGTTCAGTATTTACCCTTATGCCGAAGAAGCCGCCAAGCTGACTCCGGCACTGGCCGGTGTGCTGCCGGTAATCAATGAATTGGATCACTGGTTGGGAGGTGCGATTCAATGAGTGAGCCCGCCACTGAGTCAGTCACAGAACCGCCAATTGAGCTGGAAATCCTGTATCAGGATGAATATCTGGTGGCTGTGAATAAGCCATCGGGCATGCTGGTACACCGTTCCTGGCTGGACCGTCATGAAACTCGTTTTGTGATGCAGACCCTGCGTGATCAGCTGGGGGGGCAGCATGTATTCCCGCTGCACCGGCTCGACAGGCCGACATCCGGCGTGTTGCTGTTCGCGCTCTCGAGTGAAATGGCGGCACAGATGATGCCGAAATTTGCCGGGCGTGAAGTGAAGAAAACTTATCATGCGGTGGTGCGGGGCTGGGTGAAAGAAGCGGCGGTGCTGGATTATCCGCTCAAAGAAGAGCTGGATAAGCTGGATGATAAACGAGCCCGTCAGGATAAAGCACCACAGGAAGCAGTCACAGCTTATCGGCCGGTCGCCAGAGTCGAAATGCCGATCCCTGTCGGCCGTTATGCGAGCAGCCGTTACACCCTGGTGGAAATGAAACCGGAGACCGGGCGTAAACACCAGCTGCGCCGTCATATGCACCACCTCAGTCACCATATTATCGGTGACGTGAATCACGGTGATGGACGGCATAACCGCATGTTCCGGGAGCAATTCGACTGCCATCGCCTGATGCTGCATGCGTCAGCACTGGAATTATTCCACCCGGTGACCGGTCATTCTCTGAAGATATGTGCGACAGTTGATGAAGCCTGGCAACGGGTGATGCAGGCGTTTGACTGGCCGGTGTCCCATCTGGATGCTTAAAGCATTTTTGACAACGGGATCGCGCAATTGCAACTGAGACTTGCATCTGGCCGGAAGCCGCGCCAGAGTAAACGCAGGTCATTGATTTTCAGACAGGGAGTGAGGCGTGACTTTGATGGCAAATATTGGTGTTTTTGTGGGTTCGGTGTTTGGTGGGGCTGAAGAAGTCGCTGAAGAAGTTGTCAGTGAGCTGAAAGCCAATGGTCACCAGGCCGAAATGTTTATTGAACCGAGTCTGGAAGATTTTCTGGCTTATCGCGATCAGGTGGCACTGGTGATTACCTCGACCACAGGGCAGGGCGAACTTCCGGAAAATCTGTTGCCGCTGTTTACCGCGCTGAATGATCAGTTTCCGCTGATGCCTGCTCTGAATTACGGTGTGATCGCCATGGGGGATTCCAGTTATGGTGAAGACCGATACTGTGGCGGTGGCCGTCAGTTTGATGCGCTGCTGCAGGAACTGCAGGCCAAATCTGTGACAGAACGGCTGGATATTGATGCCTGTGTGAATTTTGATGCGACCGAAGCTGCGCTTCCCTGGCTGAAAAACTTCATGAATAAAGTCAAATAATGACACGATGCCGCTGTTTTACGGCGGCATCAGTTGCTTGTTTATTTCAGTTTTTCCAGATCGGCTTCGATCTCGGCAATCTTATGCGTGACCACCTGCTCAAGGTGACGTAAGTCCGCCAGAATCTTTTTCTTGATATCTACATCGTTGTGGCGTTTGTTGGTGATTCGGTCCAGCTCATCGGTCACAAATGTCAGTTTTCGGTTGATTTCCGAAAACTCTTTTGCTTCCCGGTTGCCGCTGTTGACGACGACAGAGCGGGTTTGACGAGGAAATTTGAACTTCATGCTTTTGGCAAAAAGCTCTCCCTTCTCTTTAGCAAAATAGATCTTCAGAATGTCGTTTGCGGCTTCCTGACGCAGGCTGTAGCTCTCAATGCGTTCAGGGTGTTCAATGCCCAGGCTGGTAAGGTTCGGATACATGGCGGCCTCGTGTGATTCAGTCAAGCTTCGCATCCAATACAACAATATGCGGCAGGTGGCGTAATCAGCAGTATTGATTGATGCAGGATGGGATTACTCTAGCAATTAATCCGGGGTAAATCTTGAACCCAGCGCAGAATCTGCGCGAAGGGTTCATGGCCAAACCCGCCCGCCTGAGCTGACGGGCGGGGCTCAGGCAGCGTCGTCGATGCGTTCAATCAGCGCTGCTTTCAGCGCCTGTTCCTGTTCGGCGGACAGTTGCTGACCGGCTTCATTCACCAGAATGAAAAAGTCTTCCGCCCGCTCACCGATCGTGGTGATTTTCGCGGCCTGCAGACTGACGTTCTGATCGGCAAAGACGGAACCAATTCGTGCCAGCAGGCCGGGCATGTCCAGCGCAACCAGCTCCATCATGGTCTTCTTGCCGGTTTTTGTCGGCAGGAAGTCGACCTGGGTTTTCACGTGAAAATGGCGCAGTTTCCGGGGAGGCCGTTTGTGACGGCGCGTTGTGCTCATGGTTTCCAGCGCGTGGATCAGGGCTTCCCGCACCATGGCATGACGATTCTCCGTCAGCGGATCACCGTTCGGATCCAACACCATAAAGGTATCCAGCGTATAGCCGTCTCTGCTGGTCATGATCTGGGCGTCATGAACACTGAGGTTCTTTTTATCCAGTTCAGCAACCACGATGGCAAAAAGCTTTGCCTTATCCGGGCTGTAAACGAAGACCTCTGTACCACCGCGGGTCGGTTTTTTACTGATCAGGATCAGCGGCGCATTCGGGTCGTCGTGCCTGAGCAGGGCTTCGGCATGCCAGGCGATCTGCTGGTGAGTATGGCGCAGGAAATAGTCGGCTTTAAAGCGTTGCCAGAGTACGTCGACTTCACGCTGTGCGAACCCCTGGCTGCGGAGCAGGGCCGAAGCCATCTGCTGATTGTGACGGATCCGTTCCCGGACATCTGGCGGATTTTCCAGACCCCGTCGTAACGCTTTCTGGGTGGAATAGTAGAGTTCTGCCAGCAGGGTCCGTTTCCAGCTGTTCCAGAGTTCCTGGTTGGTCGCGCAGATGTCGGCCACGGTCAGACAGATCAGGTAATCGAGTCGTTCTTCGTCGCGGACGACTTTGGCAAACTCGGTAATCACATCCGGATCATAGATGTCGCGGCGCTGGGCTGTGACAGACATCAGCAGGTGATTTTTCACCAGCCAGGTCACCAGATTGGCTTCAGGTCGCGACAGGCCATGGTTGATACAGAAATTATAGGCATCGTCGGCACCCAGTTCGGAGTGATCGCCGCCGCGCCCTTTGGCAATATCGTGGAAAATCGCAGCCAGAATCAGCAGTTCTTTTTTGATGATTCGCGGATAGACTTCACAGCAGATCGGATGCAGTTCGCGGTTGGCCGGATCGCTGAACTTGTTCATGTGTTTCAGCAGGCGCACGCTGTGTTCATCCACGGTGTAGACGTGGAAGAGGTCGAACTGCATCTGACCGACGATCTGACTCCACTGAGGCAGATAAGCGGCCAGTACTCCATGACGGTGCATCAGGCGAAAAGCCTTGTTAAGCGCATTGGGCTGGCGGACCAGTTCCATGAATTTCTCGCGCGCGGCCGGGATATCGACCAGAAAACGGTTGAGCCGGCGACGGGCAGTTCGCAGCTGACGCAGGGTGGGTGCGGAAATTCCGTCAATCTCTGAGTTACGTGCCACATGCAGGAACATATCGAGAATCGTTTCCGGCCGGGCCTGAAACAGGGCGGGTTTGCGTGCTTCAATTAACGGACCGACCAAACGGAAATCTTCATCCAGATCGACTGTGGTTTGTGCATTGCCATTTTTCAGAATGGCCTGGTCAAACAGCTGCAGCAGCATTTTGTTGAGTTCTGCCACCCGGCGCAGCGTACGGTAGAACTCTTTCATCATCATTTCGACCGGCTTGTTGCCGTCACCGGTATAGCCCAGTTTCTGAGCGACTGAAGCCTGATGTTCGAAGGTGAGCCGGTTGTCGTAACGTTTCAGCTCACTGTGCAGGGCAAACCGGATCCGCCAGAGGGATGCCTGGCATTCATAGAGCTCGCGGTATTCGGCGTCGGTCAGAAAGCCGAACCGGCTCATTTCCAGCAGATTGGTGGCACCGAAATGACGGCGAGCAACCCAGCTCAGCGTATGAATATCGCGCAGGCCGCCGGGGCTGGATTTGATGTCCGGTTCGAGATTATAGGTGGTGTCGTGGTAGCGGGCGTGCCGAACCCGCTGCTCTTCTACTTTGGCACGGTAGAACGCTTCACTGGGCCAGAATTTACCGGAGTTGACCTGCTCCTGCAGCTGCAGAAAGCTGTCTTCACTGCCGCAAAGCAGGCGGGCTTCCTGCAGGTTAGTCGCGACGGTCAGATCTTCCAGACCAATATTGATGCACTCTTCAATGGTGCGGACGCTGTGACCGACTTCCAGTTTGAGATCCCATAAAAGCGTCAGGAATTCACTGATTTGCTTCCCGGTATGAGCATCCAGCGGCGTACTGCTCAGCAGGAGAATATCGACATCGGATAACGGATGCAGTTCTCCCCGGCCGTAGCCGCCCACCGCAACCAGAGACAGATCATCGCGTTGGTCCAGCTCGAAAACAGGCCAGAGATGGCGGAGTAAACCATCAATGCATGTTGCCCGGGCTTCAACCAGTTCGGTCACCGGCACGTGCTGAGTAAACAGGAGTTGCTGCTGTGCGTTGAATTGTTCCAGTTCCTGCTTCAGCGCAGCACGTAACGGATGAATGTGGTCACCGTTCATCGTGGTATCAGATTGAGTCTGTGTCATTGCAGTCCATGCCCAGTTGTACTTTCCTTTACTCTAGCCTGAAACGGGGGAACAAAAAAGCCAGCAGAATGCTGGCTTAGATGTCTTTATCAGTAGCGGACTACTGCAGATTGTCAGGCGTTTTTCATCACGCGTGGCAGTGATTCTTCTTTCCGCAGAGTCAGGATTTCACAACCGGTCTCGGTGACCAGCAGGGTGTGCTCCCACTGTGCTGATTTCTTGCCGTCCACAGTATAAACTGTCCAGCCATCATCGTCATCGAGGATGCAACCGAATTTACCCGCGTTGATCATCGGCTCAATGGTAAAACACATCCCGGCTTTCAGCACGGTGCGGTCTGCATTTTTATAGTGAACGACTTGCGGTTCTTCGTGGAACTCATCCCCGATGCCGTGACCACAGTAGTCGCGGACAATCGTGAAACGGCTGTTACCGTTTTTCACGAATTTCTGAATCGTTGTGCCAATCTCACCCAGTTTCGTCCCAGGTTTCACTTTCTTGATGGCCTGGTACAGGCTTTCCTGAGCCACACGGCACAGGCGTTTATCTTCCAGTGAGACTTCGCCGACTTCAAACATTTTCGACGTATCGCCGTGGTAACCATCTTTGATCACCGTGATATCGATGTTGATGATATCACCGTCTTTCAGTACATCCTGCTCACTCGGAATGCCGTGGCAAACCACGTGGTTGATGGAGGTACAGATGGATTTCGGGAAACCGTGGTAGTTCAACGGAGCCGGGATAGCATCCTGGGTTTCCGTGATGTATTGATGGCAAATCCGGTCCAGCTCTTCAGTGGATACGCCAGGTTTGACATACGGCTCAATCATTTCCAGCACTTCTGCGGCCAGCTGGCCAGCGACGCGCATCTTTTCGATTTCTTCTGCCGTCTTGATCTTAATGCTCATGCGAACTTCTCTACCCTATCAGTCTCTATACTTAATATGGTATCAGCGCATGCACCAGATGGAAACTGGCTTTGCCGATGCGGGGGAGATTAGGCTGGATTTTGACGGCAAAAATATGGTATAAAGCGCGCCGTAATTTGCCAGATTGTGCGTTGATGAAAATTAACCCGGCGGGTCAGATTACAAAAAACGTTATTTTATTAATCACTCACACATATCGACACGTGCTCCGGGGTGCCCAAGGCTTAATGTTAAGTCGGCTGTTATGCAGTCAAGGGTCGGTAGCATGGGATATGTGGACGCCTAACCCCAATTGAGGAATATTCAATGGCAACTGTATCAATGCGCGACATGCTGAAGGCTGGTGTTCACTTTGGTCACCAAACCCGTTACTGGAACCCTAAGATGAAGCCGTTCATCTTCGGTGCTCGTAACCGTGTGCACATCATCAACCTTGAGAAAACTGTACCAATGTTCAACGAAGCGCTGGCTGAGATCAACAAGATCGCTGCTCGCAAGGGTAAAATCCTGTTCGTTGGTACTAAGCGTGCAGCCAGCGAATCTATCAAAGAAGCTGCTATCAGCTGTGACCAGTACTATGTGAACAACCGCTGGTTGGGCGGTATGCTGACTAACTGGAAAACTGTTCGCCAGTCAATCAAGCGTCTGAAAGACCTGGAGACTCAGTCTACTGACGGTACTTTCGACAAGCTGACTAAGAAAGAAGCGCTGATGCGTACTCGTGAAATGGAAAAACTGGAGAAATCTCTGGGCGGTATCAAGAACATGGGCGGTCTGCCAGACGCTATGTTCGTTATCGATGCTGATCACGAGCACATCGCTATCAAAGAAGCGAACAACCTGGGTATCCCAGTATTCTCTATCGTAGATACTAACTCTAACCCAGACGGCGTTGATTACGTTATCCCAGGTAACGATGACGCAATCCGTGCTATCCAGCTGTACACAGGCGCTGTAGCGACAACCGTTACTGAAGCTCGTAACCAGGACATCGTTGCCCAGGCTGAGCAAGACGGTTTCGTAGAAGCTGAGTAATCAGTCGCTCCTTTGAGCATCTTAAGTTACCTTGTGTAAACTAAGTATGGTTAACAGGGGCCGCTCTCAGGCCCCTGATTTTTACACCAAGATTTAAAAACTGAGGATATAACAATGGCAACAGTTACAGCTGCCCTGGTTAAAGAACTGCGTGAGCGTACTGGCGCAGGCATGATGGAATGTAAAAAAGCTCTGGTTGAAGCCAATGCAGACATCGAGCTGGCCATCGAGAACATGCGTAAGAGCGGTGCTGCTAAAGCGGCTAAGAAAGCAGGTAACATCGCTGCTGAAGGTTCTATCATCATCAAGAACAATGACAGCGTAGCTGCTCTGGTCGAAGTAAACTGCCAGACTGACTTCGTTGCTAAAGACGGTAACTTCCTGGCTTTTGCAAACGAAGTTGCTGATGCTGCACTGGCAAGCAAAGCTGACGTTGAAGCTCTGCAAGCACAGTTCGAAGAGAAGCGTGTTGCACTGGTTGCGAAAATCGGTGAGAACATCTCTATCCGTCGCGTTGCTTACATCGAAGGCGAGAAAGTTGCTTCTTACCGTCACGGCGACCGCATCGGTGTTGTTGTTGCTGGTAACGGCGAAGACGAAACCCTGAAGCACATTGCAATGCACGTTGCTGCTTCACGTCCAGAGTACGTGAACCCAGAAGACGTACCAGCTGAAGTTGTTGCGAAAGAGCGTGAAGTTCAGGTTGAAATCGCAATGAACGAAGGCAAGCCTCAAGAAATCGCTGAGAAGATGGTTGAAGGCCGCATGAAGAAGTTCACTGGCGAAGTGTCTCTGACTGGCCAGCCTTTCATCATGGAACCTAAGAAATCTGTTGGTGATGTTCTGAAAGAAAGCGGTGCTTCTGTTTCTAACTTCATCCGCCTGGAAGTTGGTGAAGGTATCGAGAAAGCCGAAGGCCTGAGCTTTGCAGAAGAAGTAGCTCTGGCGCAGAAAGGTTAATCCTTCGCGAATTGCTCATTCGAAGACCGTGGCCAAGGCTACGGTCTTTTTACAACTCCATATCTCTATAGTAAGCCTGGAAGGTACAATAAATGACCACAAATCCTAAACCGACTTATCAACGGATCCTGCTGAAACTGAGCGGTGAAGCGCTGCAGGGCGACGAAGGTTTTGGTATTGATGCACATGTTCTGGACCGCATGGCTCAGGAAATCAAAGAACTGGTAGAGCTGGGCGTACAAGTGGGTCTGGTTATCGGTGGTGGTAATCTGTTCCGTGGTGCAGGTCTGGCTGCTGCGGGTATGAACCGAGTTGTGGGCGATCACATGGGTATGCTGGCAACCGTGATGAATGGCCTGGCCATGCGTGACGCACTGCACCGTGCCTATGTGAACGCGAAAGTAATGTCAGCCATTCCGCTGAATGGTGTGTGTGACAGTTATAATTGGGCGGAAGCCATCAGTCAGCTTCGTCAGGGCCGTGTGGTTATTTTCTCTGCCGGTACAGGGAATCCTTTCTTTACAACAGACTCTGCTGCGTGTCTGCGTGGTATTGAAATTGAAGCCGATGTTGTGCTGAAAGCCACAAAAGTAGACGGTGTTTACAGCGAAGATCCAGTTAAAAACCCAGAAGCAGTTCTATATGATAAGCTAGGTTATCAGGACGTTCTGGAAAAAGAACTGAAAGTCATGGATCTCGCAGCATTCACGCTGGCACGTGATCACGGCATGCCAATTCGTGTGTTTAACATGAATAAGCCGGGAGCACTGCGCAAAGTGGTCATGGGTGAAGCTGAAGGTACCTTGATCGCCAATGGCGACTAAGGACGCAAGATATTGATAGGGTGGGGGACTGCCTCCCTCACTGAGACCGACTATTCAAGGGTACAAACGTGATTAACGAAATTAAAACTGATGCGCAAACGCGCATGGAAAAAAGTGTTGAAGCACTGAAAACTCAACTGGCAAAAGTGCGTACTGGTCGTGCACACCCAAGTTTGCTGGACGGCATCCAGGTTGAATACTACGGCTCCAATACGCCGTTGCGTCAAGTTGCAAACGTCATCGCTGAAGATGCGCGTACCCTGGCGATTACTGTTTTTGACAAAGAGCTGACGCCTAAAATTGAAAAAGCCATCATGATGTCTGATTTGGGTCTGAACCCTTCATCTGCTGGCACCGTGATTCGCGTACCACTGCCGCCACTGACGGAAGAACGTCGTAAAGATCTGGTGAAGATCGTTCGTGCGGAAGCAGAACAAGGCCGTGTTGCAGTACGTAATATCCGCCGTGATGCGAATGCAGATGTGAAAGCGCTGCTGAAAGATAAAGAAATCTCTGAAGACGACGATCGTCGTGCTCAGGACGATATCCAGAAGCTGACCGATGCTGCTGTTAAGAAAATCGATGCCATTCTGGAAGCGAAAGAAAAAGAGTTGATGGAAGTATAAGGATTTCCTGACTTCGGTTCGACTTTAGCTTGATAAGCTCTGAAGCGCTGTGCGTGCAGCACGGCGCTTTTTTGTTGAGGGAAATGTATGGCAGAGCCTACAACCAACACTGAATGGTATGCTCAGAAGCTGCCCAAGCACGTAGCCATCATCATGGATGGGAACGGCCGCTGGGCAAAAGCGAAGGGCAAAGCGCGAGTGTTTGGCCATAAAGCCGGTGTGGAAGCCGTACGAAAAACTGTCTCTGTTGCGAGCCGCCTTGGGATTCAGGTAATCACACTGTTTGCATTCAGCAGTGAGAACTGGCGTCGCCCGGAAGACGAAGTGTCTCTGTTGATGGAGCTATTTCTGACTGTCTTAGGTCGGGAAGTAAAGCGCCTGCACAAAAATAACATTCGCCTGAAAATTATCGGCGATATCAGCCGTTTCAGTCAGCGCCTGCAAGATAAAATTGCGGCGGCAGAAACACTGACGGCTAACAATACCGGAATGGTTTTGAACGTGGCTGCCAATTATGGTGGACAATGGGATATCATTCAGGCAACGCAGGCACTTGCGCGTGAAGTTGCTGAACAGGGGTTAGCCCCGGAAGATATTACCGAAGCGATGCTGGCCGAACGTTTGACGACCCACGGGCTTCCTGATGTTGATCTGCTCATTCGCACCAGTGGCGAATGCCGGATCAGTAATTTCATGCTCTGGCAGACCGCCTATGCGGAACTGTATTTCACCCCACAGTTCTGGCCGGATTTTGATGAAGATACATTCTCTGATGCCATTGCCTGGTTTATGAACAGGGAACGTCGTTTTGGCTGTACGGGTGAACAAATAAAAATGCTACTAAATAGCCAGTAGCAGCACCAGAGGCAGTGGAAACTGGAATCCCGCTGCCATTCTGGTAACAAGCACGTAGCTTGTTGAATTGCGACCGAGCAAGATATTGCTGAGAAGCGACAAAGATAAATTATAACGAGAGGAACAAGCTTGCTTAAGCAACGAATTTTGACTGCATTGGTTCTGGCCCCTGTTGTGATTGCCGGGATCTTCCTGCTCCCTTTTTCGGGATTTATGTTTGCACTGGCCGGAATTACCCTGGCTGGATTCTGGGAATGGACCCAGTTTGTAAATACCCGCTCCCGCCTGTTAGCCATGGTGCCGCCTGTACTGGTTCTTCTGGCATCTTTTCTGGCGTTGCCGACGGATGCGATCGCTTTGGGCGAGTTGCACACCGCTCACCACACAATGCTGGGTCTGGGTGGCGCCTGGTGGTTGTTTGCCTGCCTGCTGGTGGTCACTTATCCGGATAAATCCGGCTTCTGGACCCGCTCGACTTTGCTTCGTTACTGTTTTGGTCTGCTGACGCTGATTCCTTTCTTTTGGGGCGTCGTGATGCTTCGTGCCGTCAATTATGCAGAGTCTCCGTTTTATGGCGCCAAGTTGGTGATGCTGGTCTGTCTGCTGGTCTGGGCCGCTGACAGCGGGGCTTATTTTGCCGGTAAACGTTTTGGACGCCATAAAATGGCGCCGAAGGTCAGCCCGAATAAAACACTGGAAGGCTTGGCGGGTGGTGTGGTCCTGGCTGTTGTTGTGGCCTGGGGCGCAGCTGCGGTGTTTGGTATTCCATTCAGCCACAGCGGAGCGCTGCTGGCGACCGTGGTGCTGACCGTCATTGCCTCGGTTTTTGGCGACCTGGTCGAAAGTATGCTCAAACGAGTGTCGGGAATTAAAGACAGCGGACAGATCTTACCGGGACATGGTGGTATCCTTGACCGAATAGATAGTCTGACTGCGGCACTGCCTGTATTTGCATTGCTCTATCTCTGGCTGATTTAATGCCTGATTCGGGGGAAGCGGGTAACCACTTCCCCCGTTTTGATTTTAAGGCCGGAGAGCGGCGTGTGAGCTGGTCGGTGGCATATCGGCTATAAGTCGTCTGTATATATTAAGTAGTGAAGATATGCGTAAATTAACCATCCTTGGCGCAACCGGTTCGATTGGTACCAGTACACTGGGAGTCGCGGCTGCGAACCCGGACCGTTTTGAAGTGGTTGCACTGGCTGCCGGAACGGACAGCCGAAAAATGTTTGAACTCTGCTGCCAGTGGAAACCGAAATATGCAGCCATGGCGTGTGAGCAGGCTGCCAGAGACCTGGCGCAGCAACTGTCAGCGCAGGGGATCAATACCCGGGTCCTCTCCGGTGAAGCCGGGATGTGTGAAGTGGCGGCACTGGATGAAGTCGATACGGTCATGGCGGCGATTGTTGGTGCTGCCGGTCTGTTGCCGACCATGGCAGCGGTGAAAGCCGGAAAACGAATTCTGCTTGCAAATAAAGAAGCACTGGTGATGTCCGGACAGATGTTCATCGATGCCGTGACGAAATACGGGGCAGAATTATTACCCATTGATAGTGAACATAATGCTATTTTTCAGTGTCTACCTGTACAAGTGCAGCAAAACCCGGGACGATGCGATCTCGCTGAGGCCGGGATCAGCAAGATTTTACTGACAGGTTCCGGCGGCCCCTTCCGTTATACGGATGTGCGTGAGCTGGATGCGGTGACACCAGAAATGGCAATTGCCCACCCGAACTGGTCGATGGGGCCAAAGATTTCTGTGGATTCGGCCACTATGATGAATAAGGGGCTGGAGTACATTGAAGCACACTGGCTGTTTAATGCTTCAAGAGAACAGCTTGAAGTCCTGATTCATCCTCAGTCGGTGATTCATTCGATGGTACAGTACAGAGACGGCTCGGTACTGGCGCAGCTGGGACTGCCGGATATGCAGACTCCGATTGCATTTGCGATGGCTTATCCGGAAAGGGTTGAAGCCGGGGTGAAACCGCTCGACTTTACAAAGATTGGCGAGTTTACGTTTATGGCACCGGACATGTCGCGTTATCCGTGTCTGCAACTGGCGATTGACGCGTGTTACAGTGGACAGGCTGCGACAACGACACTGAACGCCGCCAATGAAGTAGCCGTGGCTGCTTTTCTTGCCGGTTCGATACGGTTTACCGATATCGCGCGTGTCAATCAGCAGGTACTGGAACGGGCTGATTTCAGTGAGCCTCGTAGTCTGGATTGTGTCTTAGCTTTGGATGCAACAGCCCGACAGCTTGCGCAGCAAGTGATTCATAAGGTGACTAAATGATTGGTATTTTGTGGAACTTGGGAGCCTTTCTCGTTGCGTTAGGCATTCTGATTGCCGTACACGAGTACGGACACTTCTGGGTTGCACGTCGTTGCGGGGTGTATGTCGAACGCTTCTCGATCGGATTCGGTAAGCCATTGTGGCGCCGGGTCGATAAGCAGGGCACTGAATACACTCTGGCGATGATCCCGCTGGGGGGCTACGTCAAGATGCTCGACGAGCGGGTTGAAGCCGTTTCTGAAGAGCGTCGTCATCAGGCCTTCAATAATAAAGCGCTCTGGCAACGTAGTGCCATTGTGGCTGCAGGTCCGCTTGCAAACTTTGTGTTTGCCATTTTTGCCTACTGGGTGGTGTATCTGATAGGTGTGCCAGCCGTCAAACCTGTCATTGGTGACGTTGCGCCTCAGTCCATCGCTGCGCAGGCGGGGATTGAAAGCGGGATGGAACTTAAGTCTGTTTCCGGTATCAAAACTCCGGATTGGGAATCGGTCAATATGGCAATGATCAGCCATATTGGTGATGACGAGATGACCCTGACCGTCGTTCCGCCGGATGAAAATTATGAAGAAACGCTTCGCTTGGATTTGCGTGAGTGGTCTTTTGATCCGGAGAAGGAACTCATACTGACAACGCTTGGGATCACGCCTTTTTCACCACCGATTACGCTGGAAATTGGTCAGCTGGTGGATCAGGGCGCGGCACAGCAAGCCGGTTTTCAGGTCGGTGACGTGATTGTCGCGATCAATAACCAGCCAATAACAAACTGGAATCAGGTTGTCGATGCTATCCGATCGAACCCGGAGACAGTGCTGGATATTCAGCTGCGTCGTAACGGAGAGCTGATTCATGCACCACTGACCCCCCGGACCAAAGAGCTGTCCAGCGGAGAGCTGGTTGGTTATGCTGGTTTTGCCCCGGTCGTTGAAGCATGGCCGGCTGAGCAACGTTTTCAGTTAAAGTATGGGCCACTGGATGCGATCGGTGCGGCAACGGAGAAAACCTGGCAACTGGTGACGCTTACCTTTGATATGGTGGCGAAACTCCTGACCGGTGACGTAGCACTGAAAAACTTAAGCGGTCCGATTTCCATCGCCAAAGGCGCCGGAACAACCGCCGACTATGGCATTGTGTACTTTCTAGGGTTTCTGGCCTTAATCAGTGTCAACCTGGGTATTGTGAACCTGTTGCCTCTGCCGGTACTGGATGGTGGTCATCTGCTCTTTTTTGCCATTGAAGCAGTGACGCGACGTCCGGTCTCAGAGCGAATTCAGGAGATTGGTTACCGGCTTGGCTCAGCGATTTTGGTCGTTTTGATGGCTGTGGCGCTCATAAATGACTTTACACGCCTTTAATAAGTGCGTTTTTAGCAAGGAATAATCAGAACAGTAATGGCGATGAAGAAACTGTTAGTCGCGTCCCTCTTGCTTGGAAGCAGTGTGGTACATGCGGAAGAATTTGTGGTGGACGATATCCGCTTTGAGGGGCTGCAGCGCGTGGCTCTGGGTGCGGCGTTACTGAAGACGCCGGTCAGAGTCGGCGACACGGTAGACGAGCGTGATGTCGCGGATATGATTCAGGCGCTTTTTGCATCCGGTAACTTCGAGGACATTCAGGTCTACCGGGATAACAATGCTCTGGTCGTGAAGGTTGTCGAACGTCCAACCATTGCCAGTATTACTTTCTCGGGCAATAAGGCGATCAAGGATGAACAGCTTCAGGAAAATCTGAATGCTTCGAAAATCCGGGTCGGTGAAGCGCTGGACCGGACAACCCTGAGCAAGATCGAAAAAGGCCTGGAAGATTTCTATTACAGCGTGGGTAAATACAATGCCAGCGTGAAGGCGGTTGTGACGCCTTTGCCGCGGAACCGTGCTGATCTGAAATTTGTGTTTACTGAAGGCGTTTCTGCCAAAATTCAGCAAATCAACTTTATCGGAAACCGTGTTTTTTCGGATGAAGAGCTGCGTGACAAATTTAACCTTCAGGCGGATGTGCCCTGGTGGAACTTCCTGGCAGATGAAAAATATCAGAAGCAGGTTCTGGCCGGTGACTTGGAGACATTGCGCTCTCAGTACCTGAACAATGGTTATCTGAAATACAAGCTGCAATCGACCCATGTTTCCATTTCGCCAGATAAGAAAGGCGTCTATATCACACTGAATATTGACGAAGGCCAGCAATATAAAGTGAAAGGTGTGAAGTTCCGCGGAAACCTGGTCGGGGAACCCGGCGAGCTGGCCGGTCTGATCACTTTCAAAGACGGTGATATTTATAACGGCGCCCAGGTGACGGCTCTTGAAGAGTCAATTAAACGCCGTTTGGGTGAGCTGGGCTACGCCTATCCTCAGGTGAAGACGATTCCTGAATTTGATGATGAAAATCAGCAGGTGTCGCTCTTAGTCAATGTAGAACCGGGCAAACGTATCTACGTACGTAATATTGCTTTCTCTGGAAATACCTCAACCAAAGATGAAGTTCTTCGTCGTGAAATGCGTCAGATGGAAGGCAGCTGGCTGAATTCCAAGTCTGTCGAACGCGGGAAAGAGCGTCTGAGCCGGACGGGTTTCTTTGAAACCGTGGATGTTCAGACGGTGCGCGTGCCTGGTACGGATGATCAGGTTGATGTGAATTACAAGGTTAAGGAAGCCAATGCCGGTAATATCAACTTTGGTGTGGGCTATGGTACCGAGTCTGGTGTGTCTTTCCAGGCCGGGATCCAGCAGGATAACTTTCTGGGAACCGGGAATCGTTTCGGCATCAGCGCGATGATGAACGATTACCAGAAAAACGTCAGCATGGAGTACCGGGATCCGTACTTCACGCTGGATGGGATCAGTCTGGGCGGAAAGATCTATTACAACGAGTTTGAAGCCTCTGATGCCAACATCTCGGACTATACCAACCAAAGTTATGGCGCCAGCCTGACCTGGGGTTTCCCATATGATGAATTGAATTTCTTTGAATTCGGCGTCGGCTACGATCACAACAAGATCTCAAATACTGAAGAGTATTATCAGATCGAAAAATTCAAGCGTATTCACGACTTCGATCAGGCCAATACTTCGATCGAGCTGGATGATTTTGACTGGTCTGTCTCCTGGACACGAAACAACCTTAACCGTGGTTTCTTCCCGACAGCTGGTAACCATCAGCGCGCGACTTTCCGGATGACAGTACCGGGTTCTGATGCCCAGTATTTCAAGGCGCAGTATGATGTTCGTCAATACTATCCTCTGACTGAGAAGCAGGACTTTACCTTGTTGCTTCGCGGCCGACTGGGCTATGGTAATGGTTACGGCACCACAGAAAATGGCAGCGATCAGTTGTTGCCATTCTATGAAAACTTCTACGCGGGTGGTTTCTCAACCCTGCGTGGTTTCCGTTCAAATACCGTGGGTCCGAAAGCGGTGTATGTCGGCGGCTGTGATACCGGGAGTGGAATTGGCGGAAACAACAGCTGTGCGACGGGCTCGGATGATGCCGCCGGTGGTAACGCTGTGGCGCTGGCGAGTATGGAGCTGATTGTTCCGACACCATTTGCATCCGATGAAGTCAGGAATCAGATCCGGACCAGTTTATTCATTGATGCCGGTAACGTGTGGGACACCGAATATGATCTGACCGATGAGGACGGCGCATATCTGTACGATTATTCCGATCCATTCCTGATCCGTGCCTCATATGGTGCTGCTCTGCAGTGGATGTCGCCGATGGGACCTCTGGTCTTCTCTGTCGCGAAACCAATTAAGAAATACGATGGCGATGATGAGGAATTCTTCACCTTCACCATTGGACGCACATTCTAACCCTTTAAGGAGAGAGCCTTTGAAACAGTGGATTAAAGCAGCCAGCCTCAGCCTGGCCGTCTTGTCATCTTCAATGTATGCCCAAGCTGCGGTTGCCGCAGAGAAGGTGGGCTATGTCGCCACGAATCAGGCTATGGCACAACTGGTACAGCGTTACAATGTGAAAGACAAACTGCGTAACGAATTTCAGGGTCGGGTGACTGAGTTGCGCACACTGGAAACCAACATCAAAACCAAGCTGGAAAAACTGAAACGTGATGGTCAGTTGATGAGTGCCAGTGACAAGTCTAAGTTGCAGTCAGAGCTGCAAACGCTGGACGGACAGTTTAAGCAAAAAGCACGGGCACTGCAGGAAGATCAGGCGCGTCGCGGCGCTGAAGAACAGCAGAAGCTGGCGATGAAGCTGCGTACAGCCATTCAGGATGTGGCCAAACGTGAAGGTTATGACATGGTTGTCGACGGTCAGGCCGTCCTGTTTGCGAACCCGAAAGATGATCTGTCTGCAAAAGTATTGTCAGCGGTGAAGTAACCGTCTGAAAACCGGCGGCCATGTATCGCAACGTCAGCAGGCATGAGGGGCTTGCTGGCGTGTCAGCTGGTAGGGTCTGCCGTAATGAAAAATGACAGTATTATGTGAACATTGTTCAAATTGTAGACGTTCCTGCGCATATCCTTTGCATTGTCTCGCCGACCACAGATAATAATGCGCAGTGCGATAAAAACGATGAAATATTAAGGTAACAAATGGCTGCATTGACGCTTGCTGCATTAGCAGAGAAATTAGGTGCGGAGCTGCGTGGTGACGCAGCTGCCGAAGTCACAGCAATCGCAGGACTGGGTCAGGCCGGTCCCGGCCAGATCACTTTCCTTTCCAGCAGTAAATATCGCCAGCATCTGAACGAATGCCAGGCGACTGCGGTGATTTTAAAAGACGTTGACGCTGAATTTTTCAACGGCAACGCCCTGATTGTCAAAGATCCTTATCTGGCGTATGCCAAAGTCGCGCAAATGCTGGACAGCACACCGGCCAGCGCGACTGAAATTGCGCCATCTGCTTATATCGCACCGGATGCTGTTCTGGGAGAGGGCGTTGCGGTTGGCCACAATGCTGTCATTGAATCCGGCGTGGTGCTCGGTGATAACGTCCAGATTGGTCCGGGAAGCTTCGTTGGCAAAAATGCCCGCATTGGTCAGGGGACGAAGCTGTGGGCGAACGTCAGCATCTACCACAATGTGGTGATGGGTGACCATTGTCTGGTGCAGTCGGGTGCAGTGATTGGCTCGGATGGCTTTGGCTATGCCAACGATAAGGGACGTTGGGAAAAAATTCCTCAGTTGGGCTCTGTCCGTATTGGCGACCGGGTCGAGATCGGTGCATGTACTACGATTGATCGTGGTGCGCTGGAAGATACCATTATTGCGGACGGTGTCATTATTGATAACCAGTGCCAGATTGCCCATAACGTCTCTATTGGCGAGAATACCGCTGTTGCTGGTGCAACTGTGATGGCAGGCAGCCTGAAAGTGGGTAAACACTGCTTTATCGGCGGCGCCAGTGTGTTCAACGGCCATATGGAAATTACTGATGGTGTGACCGTGACGGGCATGGCCATGGTGATGCGACCGATTACTGAACCAGGGGTTTATTCATCGGGAATTCCGCTTCAGACGAACCGGGAATGGCGCAAGACTGCGGCACGGGTTCTGAAAATTGAAGAAATGAATAAGCGCCTGAAATCTGTTGAGAAAAAACTCGAAGAAGACGCTCAGTAACCCAATTTTTCTTTCTGCGCCGCGAGCTGGCCTGCGTTATTGAATTACGTAGGCCGTTTTATATTTTATCCGGCGCTTGATTAACTTTTTAGACAGGAATGCAGTTTTGACTAGCGAGAACAAAACGCTGAATATCACCGAAATCCAAGAACTTCTACCACACCGTTACCCATTCCTGATGGTTGACAAAGTGGTGAACTACGAAGAAGGCAAGACCCTGACGGCGATTAAAAATGTGTCCGTCAATGAGCCGCAGTTTACCGGCCACTTCCCGAAAATGCCGGTATTTCCGGGTGTACTGATCCTGGAAGCGATGGCGCAGGCAACAGGTCTGCTGGCGTTTAAAACCTTCGGCGCACCTGCTGAAAACGAACTGTATTACTTTGCCAGCATCGACAATGCCAAATTCCGTAAGCCGGTTGGCCCTGGTGATCAGCTGGTGATCGAAGTGGAATTTCTGAAAGAACGCCGTGGCATCGCTATGTTTAATGGTGTGGCGAAAGTAGACGGCGATGTCGTTTGTTCTGCTGAGCTGAAATGCGCAAGACGAGAGTTTTCATGATTCACGAAACAGCACAGATCCATCCATCGGCGGTGATCGAAGATGGTGTGAAAATCGGTGCCAACGTTACCGTAGGCCCATTTACCTACATCGCGAAAGATGTAGAAATCGGCGACGGCAACGAAATCATGTCGCATGTAGTGATTAAAGGCCCGACGACCATCGGCAAGGATAACCGAATTTTTCCTTATGCCATTATTGGTGAAGAGTGTCAGGACAAGAAATACAACGGTGAACCGACCCGTGTAGAAATCGGCGACCGCAATGTGATTCGCGAAAGTGTGCAAATTCACCGTGGGACAGTGCAGGACAAAGGCGTGACCATTGTCGGCAATGATAACCTGCTGTGTGTGAATGCTCACGTTGCGCATGATGTTGTGATTGGTGACCACACCCACATTGGCAACAACTCAATTTTGGGTGGTCACGTGACCGTCGGCGATTATGCTGGCGTGATGGCACTGTCGGCGATTCATCCGTTTTGTACTGTGGGCGCTTACAGTTATGTCGGTGGCTGTTCTGCAGTGGTGCAGGATGTTCCGCCATACGTTCTGGCTCAGGGAAACCACGCGACGCCATTTGGTCTGAATATTGTCGGCTTGCAGCGAAATGGTTTTGAAAAGCCTGAACTGCATGCGCTTCGTCGTGCTTATAAAGAGATTTACCGTTCAGGTAAAACGCAGGCCGAAGTGAAGCCAGTGCTGGAAGAAATGGTGAAAGACTGGCCTTCTGTCGGCCTGTTCCTCGACATGCTGAATAACACCACGCGTGGAATAATTCGCTGATATGACGAAACCACTTCGTATAGGAATAGTCGCCGGAGAGATCTCCGGCGATATTTTAGGGGCCGGTTTTATCGAGGCGGTCAGAGCGCGCTATCCTGATGCTGAGTTTGTCGGCGTCGCGGGGCCGCGTATGCAGGCTTTAGGCTGTAAAGCCTTGTTTGATATGGAAGAACTGGCGGTTATGGGCATCGTCGAAGTGATCGGCCGACTGCCTCGCCTGTTTCATATCAAAGCTGAGCTGGTGAAATACTTCACCGACAATCCGCCGGATGTTTTCGTGGGGATCGATGCCCCTGATTTTAACCTGCGACTTGAAAAAGATCTCAAGCAGCAGGGCATCAAAACCGTCCACTACGTCAGTCCTTCTGTCTGGGCTTGGCGCCAAAAGCGTATCTTTAAGATTGAAGCGGCAACTCATCTGGTCCTTGCCTTCCTGCCGTTTGAAAAAGCGTTTTACGACCAATATAACGTGCCCTGTGAGTTTGTCGGCCATACCATGGCCGATGCGATTCCGCTGGAAACGGACAAAGTCGCCGCCCGGCAAAAACTGGGACTGGATCCGGAGAAGCGCTGGTTGTCCGTGCTGCCTGGCAGCCGTGGCGGCGAGATGAGCTTATTGGCTGAGCCTTTCATTCAGACCTGTCAGATCCTGAAAGCAAAGTATCCTGAGCTGGAATTTGTTGTGGCTCTGGTGAATCAGAAACGCAGAGAACAGTTTGAGCAGGCCTGGAAAGCCACAGCGCCTGAACTGGATTTTGTGCTGGTGGATGATACGGCCCGGGATGTGATGACAGCTTCGGATGCGGTCCTGCTGGCGTCGGGCACGGTCGCGCTGGAATGTATGCTGGTGAAGCGTCCGATGGTGGTTGGCTATAAAGTGAAGCCTCTGACGGCCTGGCTTGCCAAGCGGATGCTGAAAACCAAGTATGTTTCCTTACCGAATATTCTTGCGGATCGTGAGCTGGTGCCTGAACTGCTGCAGGAAGACTGCGTGCCAGAAAAACTGGCCGCTGCGGTTGAGCAAAGCCTGGCATCTGAGAATTCAGCACTGATGGCTGAATTTACCCGTCTGCATCAGTTGATCCGTTGTGACGCCGATAAGCAGGCCGCCAATGCGGTGCTGACGCTGATCGGCAAATAAGTTAAACCATGGCCGGTTCTGTAGACCGGCCAGAGTGAACCAATCATGCAATACGAACCTTTTATTTACCCTGATGCTCCATTGATTGCCGGTGTCGATGAAGTCGGTCGCGGCCCTCTGGTCGGTGCGGTTGTTACCGCCGCGGTGATTCTCGATCCGGCCAATCCCATTGAAGGGCTGACGGACTCCAAAAAGCTCAGCGAGAAAAAACGCCTGGCTTTGTTTGATGAAATCAAAGAAAAAGCACTGAGCTGGTCACTGGGCCGCTGCGAGCCGTCAGAGATCGATGAGCTCAATATTCTGCAGGCGACGATGGTTGCCATGCAGCGTGCGGTCGCCGGACTGTCTGTTGAGCCTGGCTTTGTCCTGATTGACGGGAACAAGGTCCCGCAGCTGCCAATGCCAGCTCAGGCGGTGGTGAAAGGTGACTTGCGGGTGGCTGAAATCAGCGCTGCGTCGATTCTGGCTAAAGTGACCCGCGATCAGGAAATGGTCGAACTGGATGCCCGCTACCCGGTTTATGGCTTCGCTCAGCACAAAGGCTATCCGACGAAAGCGCACTTTGCTGCGCTGGAGGCGTTCGGTGCGATTGATGAGCACCGGAAAAGTTTTAAGCCAGTTCGAGAGCGAATTGCACAAAATTTGAAGTAACAGTTTCCCGGTACTTGCGTTGCCGGGAAATCATTTTAGACTCAACCTCTGTTTGTGTCTTAACGGCTGAATTGACGACATCATCATGGCAGAACCACGCTTTATACACCTGCGCATCCACAGTGACTTTTCGATGGTCGATGGCCTGAGTAAGGTCCCGCCACTGGTCAAAAAAGTAGCAGAGCTGGGTATGCCGGCAATGGCCCTGACGGATTTCACGAACCTTTGTGGTCTGGTGAAATTCTACTTTGCGGCGCATGGTGCCGGAATCAAACCGATCATTGGTGCTGATTTTAAAGTGCGCAGTGATGAGAATGGCGATGATCTGACGGATTTGACCATTCTGGCGACCGATAATGATGGCTATAAAAATCTGACTCTGCTGATCTCGAAAGCTTATCAGCGTGGTCATGTTCAGCATATGCCGGTGATTGACCGGGACTGGCTGATTGAGCACAAGCAAGGGCTGATCCTGTTGTCTGGCGGGAAGGGTGGTGATCTCGGTCAGGCGTTGCTCAAAGGCAACAAGGCGGCTGTTGAACGCTGTGTCACCTTCTACAAAACGTATTTCCCGGATTGTTATTATCTGGAGCTGGTCCGAACCGGCCGTCCGGATGAGGAAGCTTACCTGCACTTCGCGGTTGAGCTGGCCGCAGAGGCTGAGCTGCCTGTGGTGGCGACCAACGATGTGCGTTTTATCAGTCCGGAACAGTTTGATGCTCATGAAATCCGGGTGTGTATCCATGACGGCTATACGCTGGTCGATCCCCGCCGCCCGAAAAACTACAGTGCTCAGCAATATCTGCGCAGTGAGGACGAGATGTGCGCGCTCTTTGCTGACATCCCGGAAGCACTCGAAAACTCCGTTGAGATTGCCAAGCGCTGTAATGTGACGGTCCGTCTGGGCGAATACTTCCTGCCGAACTTCCCGACCGGTGATATGACGACGGAAGACTTCCTGGTCCTGAAATCCAAGGAAGGTTTGGAGCGACGTCTTGAATTTCTGTTTCCGGATGAAGAAGTCCGCAAGCAGCGCCGCCCTGAGTACGACGAGCGTCTGGACATCGAACTGGAAGTGATCAACCAGATGGGATTCCCCGGTTACTTCCTGATCGTGATGGAATTTATTCAGTGGTCAAAAGAGAACGGCGTGCCGGTGGGTCCCGGGCGGGGGTCTGGTGCCGGTTCTCTGGTGGCTTATGCACTGGATATCACTGATTTGGACCCGCTGGAATTTGACCTGCTGTTCGAACGATTCCTGAACCCGGAACGGGTTTCCATGCCCGATTTCGATATCGACTTCTGTATGGACAAGCGGGATCAGGTGATTGATCACGTAGCCGAGATGTATGGCCGGGATGCCGTGTCCCAGATCATCACGTTCGGTACCATGGCTGCGAAAGCGGTGATTCGGGACGTGGGCCGGGTCCTGGGGCATCCGTATGGCTTTGTCGACCGGATCTCCAAACTGGTCCCGGCTGAGCCGGGCATGACGCTGGCGAAGGCCTTTGATGCCGAGCCGCAGCTTGGCGAAGTCTATGAATCGGACGAAGAAGTCAAAGAACTGATTGATATGTGCCGGGTGCTGGAAGGGGTAACCCGGAACGCCGGTAAGCACGCGGGTGGTGTGGTGATTTCACCCACGACGATCACCGATTTCGCTCCGCTGTACTGTGATTCGGAAGGTCACCATCCGGTGACTCAGTTTGATAAGAATGATGTGGAAACTGCGGGTCTGGTGAAGTTCGACTTCCTGGGTCTGCGGACACTGACCATCATTGACTGGGCGCTGGGGATGATTAACCCGCGTCTCGAAAAGCTGGGCAAACCGCCGGTCAATATCGCCGCGATTCCGATGGACGATGCCAAGTCCTTTGCCATGCTTCAGCGCTCAGAATCTACAGCGGTATTCCAGCTCGAATCCCGCGGGATGAAAGATCTGATCAAGCGGCTGCAGCCGGACTGTTTCGAAGACATGATCGCACTGGTGGCGCTGTTCCGTCCGGGACCGCTGCAATCAGGCATGGTAGATAACTTCATCGACCGGAAGCACGGTCGTGAAGAGATTTCATACCCGGATGCGACCTATCAGCACGAATCGCTGAAAGAAATTCTGGAACCGACCTACGGCATCATCCTGTATCAGGAGCAGGTCATGCAGATTGCCCAGGTTCTGGCGGGTTACAGCCTGGGTGGCGCGGACCTGTTGCGCCGGGCGATGGGTAAGAAAAAACCGGAAGAGATGGCCAAACAGCGGGCCACGTTTGAAGAGGGCTCGGTCAACAACGGCGTTGACGGCGAACTGGCAATGAAGATCTTCGACCTGGTGGAGAAATTCGCCGGTTACGGCTTCAACAAATCGCACTCAGCAGCTTATGCGTTGGTTTCGTATCAGACCCTGTGGCTGAAAGCCCACTTTCCGGCAGAGTTCATGGCGGCGGTCATGACCGCGGATATGGATAATACCGACAAAGTGGTCGGGCTGGTGGAAGAATGCCAGCGCATGAACCTCAAAATGTTGCCGCCGGATGTGAATAAGGGGCTGTACCGTTTTACGGTTGATGAAGAGGGTGCGATTGTTTATGGCATCGGCGCCATTAAGGGCGTGGGTGAAGGCCCGATTGAAAATATTATTGCGGCGCGTGAAAAAGACGGACATTTTAAAGATCTGTTTGATTTCTGTGCCAGAATAGACACCAAGAAAGTGAACAAGCGGGTCTTGGAACGGCTGATTAAGGCCGGGGCGATGGACCGTTTGGGACCGAACCGTGCTGCCATGATGGCAACGCTGGATGATGCGCTGAAAGCGGCAGGTCAGCACCATCAGGCCGAAGCTTTTGGTCAGGCCGACATGTTTGGTGTACTGACCGCTGCACCGGAAGAGGTCGAAAAAGCTTATGCCAATATTCCTGAATGGCCGGAGAAAATCTGGCTGGAAGGGGAGCGGGATACGCTGGGACTCTATCTGACCGGCCACCCGATTAACAGTTATGTTCGTGAACTGAAGCATTATGTCACCTGGCGGCTGAAAGATGCTCATCCGACGGGGCGGGATAAAGTGGTGACGGTTGCCGGGCTGGTCATTGCGGCCCGGGTGATGACAACCAAACGTGGCACACGTATTGGCGTGCTGACACTGGATGACCGATCGGGCCGGATGGAGGTGATGCTGTTCTCCGAGGCTTTGGATCGATATCTCGATTTGATTGAAAAAGACCGGATTCTGGTTGTTTCCGGACAGGTCAGCTTTGATGATTTTAATGGCGGCCTTAAAATGTCCGCACGTGAAGTCCTTGATATCTCTGAAGCTCGAGAAAAGCATCTGCGGGGTCTTGCCATCTCGCTGACTGAAAGGCAAATTGATCACACATTTTTTGAGCGTTTCAGCAAAGCGCTGGAACCGCACCGGGCAGGTACTGTCCCGGTGAATATTTATTATCAGCGTTCGAATGCGCGCGCTAAAATTACCCTGGGCACGGAGTGGCGGATTACGCCGAATGATGATCTCATCACTGATCTCAAAGTGCTATTGGGCGAGCAGCAAGTCGAATTTGAGTTTAATTAATGCGTCCGGCACCTGTAATGGCAGGTCGCTTAACATGGACAAAGGATTACAAGTCGTATGAGCCTGAACTTCCTGGATTTTGAACAACCGATTGCCGAACTAGAAGCCAAAATTGAAGCATTGCGCGATGTGTCACACCGTGACAAATCGGCCTCGGTGGATCTGGACAAAGAAATTTCTCAGCTTGAGCAAAAAAGCCTGGAACTGACCAAGAAAATTTTTGGTGATCTGGGTGCATGGCAAGTTGCCCAACTGGCCCGTCACCCGCAGCGCCCTTACACGCTGGATTATGTCGAGCATATTTTTACTGAGTTCGACCCGCTGGCAGGTGACCGTGCTTTTGCGGACGATAAAGCGCTGGTTGGTGGTATTGCTCGTCTGGATGGCCGCCCGGTGATGGTAATCGGTCATCAGAAAGGCCGTGAAACCCGCGAAAAAGTACTGCGTAACTTTGGGATGCCAAAGCCAGAAGGTTACCGTAAAGCCCTGCGCCTGATGCGTATGGCCGAGCGTTTCCGTATGCCAATCATTACCTTCATTGATACTGCGGGTGCGTACCCGGGTGTTGGTGCTGAAGAACGCGGCCAGTCTGAAGCCATCGCGATGAACCTGAAAGTTATGGCGGGCCTGACGGTTCCTGTGATTTGTAATGTGGTCGGTGAAGGCGGTTCCGGTGGCGCGCTGGCCATTGGCGTGGGTGACTGTGTCAACATGCTGCAGTACTCAACTTATTCTGTTATTTCTCCGGAAGGCTGTGCATCCATTCTGTGGCGTGATTCTGACAAAGCCCCTCAGGCAGCTGAAGCGATGGGTATGACAGCAGAGCGTCTGAAAGAACTGGGTCTGATCGATAACATTATTGGTGAGCCACTGGGTGGTGCACACCGCGATGTTACGGCGATGGCTGCCAGCATCAAGCAGCAGTTGCTGAAGACGCTGGACGAACTGGAAGCAATGGACGAAGAGAGCCTGCTGGAGCGTCGTTATCAGCGTCTGCTGGGCTACGGTTACTGCTGATTATCGATTCAATTGAATACCAGGAAAACGGGTCGCCAAGTGCGGCCCGTTTTGTTTTCGGGCTTCTCTGCATGTCGCGCGGTTACCATCTCGGGTTACCCTGCGATAAGATAAGAGTGTTGAATTATCCATCCTGTACAGTCCCACGGAATCCCATGCTGTTGAATCAATTTGCCGACACATTACGACGTTTATGTCCTGAACCTGCGCCACTCGTCCTGGCGTTCAGCGGCGGCCTTGACTCCCGGGTGCTGTTGCATCTGTTAAGCCGGTTTGTCCGTGATTTTCCTGAATATCCGGTGACAGCGGTGCATGTCCATCATGGCCTCAGTCCGAATGCAGACCACTGGATGGCACAGTGTGAGGCATGGGCGAAGCAGGATGGTATTCCTTTTCAGGCTGAAAGCGTGAGCGTACAGACCGGGAGCCGGATCAGTCTTGAACAGGCGGCCAGAGATGCCCGCTATCAGGCGCTGGCTCAATACATGGCGCAGGGGACGTATTTACTGACGGCCCAGCATGCTGACGATCAACTGGAAACCATTTTACTGGCGCTGAAGCGTGGCAGCGGGCCGGCCGGGCTAGCTGCAATGCCGGTACGTAAGGCGTTTGCCGGGGGGATTCATTTGCGGCCATTGCTGGATACCAGTCGGGCGACGCTGGAAGCGTATGCGCGGGCGAACAATCTGTGCTGGGTCGAGGATGAAAGTAATCAAGACACCCGTTTTGACCGTAATTTCCTGCGTCAGGATATTCTCCCACTGCTGACTTCGCGCTGGCCGGGACTGCGGCAGTCAGCGACCCGCAGTGCGGCGCTGTGCGGAGAGCAGCAGGCGCTGCTGGAAGGACTGCTGGCGGATAAGCTCAGCCAGCACCGTTTACCGGACGGCAGTCTGAATCTGGCGGGATTGCAGGATGAGGTTCAGGGGAGGGCTCTGATCCGTCTGTGGTTGCAGCAGCAAGGGTTGCCGTTGCCGACAAAGGCACAACTGGTGCAGGTCTGGCAAAGTGTCTGTCTTGCCCGTGAAGACGCGAATCCTTGTGTATCCCTGAATGGTTATGATCTCCGCCGTTACCAGCAGCAGCTGTGTGCGATTCGGCCGCTGCCGGATATCAGCCAGTGGCGAGCGGACATGGTGCTGAATCAGTCCTGTCTGTTGCCGTCGTCCTTGGGAAGCCTGACACTTTCCGCGGATGGTCCGGAAACCGGGCAGCAATCGGGTGAGGCCATGCGGTTACCCAAACCGGATGAACACATTTGGGTGGGGTTTGATCCCGGCGGTCTGAGCGCGCACCCTGTCGACCGGGCTGGTCGCCGCAAACTGAAAAAACTGTTTCAGGAGTATGGCGTTCCGAGCTGGCGGCGGCGACAGACCCCATTGCTGTTCTACGGTGAGCAGCTGGCAGCTGTGGCTGGTTTGTTCGTGGTGAAAGGGTTTGAAGGCGATGCATGCCGGTTGGTCTGGAAGTGTGATCCCCTACACTGACATCGGGGGCAGGAATGTAGATAGTCAGTCAGTGTTTAAATGTCGATAAAACTAGAAAAATGAGGATCCTATGAAAAAAGCACTGACGCTGACACTCATCGCGACGTTCTTTTCCCTGCCGGCAATGGCAGCGGGTGATGCCGAGGCCGGAAAAGCCAAAGCTGCAATTTGTGCCGCTTGTCATGGCGCGAATGGTATCGCGGTGATTCCCGGCTATCCGAATCTGAAAGGCCAGAATGCACAGTATATTGTCAATGCACTGAAAGCGTATAAGAACAAAGATCGTAACGGCGGGAATGCCATGGTGATGCAGCCCCAGGCGGCAATGCTGAGCGACACGGATATGGAGAATGTCGCTGCATATTTCTCCCAGATGAAATAAGCCGTACGGATATCCGCCTGAGGGCGGATATTTTTTTATCTGTCGATATATTGTATGAACATTTCTCTGCCTGATTAATATTTATCCAGTTGGTTACGCTGGCATTGATAATGACCTTGATTAAATATATTGTACTAGTCCGCTGATACATTGAGGTTGTGAATCATGGCAGGAACGCGAGAACATTTTGGCTCACGGATGGGCTTTATTCTGGCTGCGGCAGGTGCTGCGGTTGGACTAGGGAATATCTGGGGGTTTCCGACCCAGGCTGCCAGCAATGGTGGTGGCGCTTTCCTGCTGGTCTATTTGCTGATGATCCTGGTGGTTGCCTTCCCGATGCTGATTGTGGAAATGGCCATTGGTCGCCACGGGCAGGCAAACCCGGTCGACAGTATGCGCCATCTGAGTGATAACCCGGTAGCGAAACGCACCGGTGCATTGGTCGGCTGGATTGGCCTGATGGTGCCTTGTCTGGTACTGGCGTTCTACAGCATCGTGGCCGGCTGGCTGGTGACGTTCATGATGGCTGCAGTGACGGATATTTTTGGTCTGACGGATCTGACGGCCTGGTTAAAAGGCTTTTCGGTTTCTCGTAACCTGTTCGGTGCGGCAATCTTTTATCTGCTGACCATTCTGATCGTACAGAGCGGGGTCAAAGAGGGGATCGAGAAGTGGTCGACCCGACTGATGCCGGCGCTGTTTGTGCTCTTCTTGCTGCTGTTTGCTTATATCATGACCCAAGACGGCGCGATGGAAGGTCTGAAGCATTATCTGATCCCGGATTTCAGTAAAGTACTGGAACCCAAGTTGTTGCTTGCCGCGATGGGACAGGGCTTTTTCTCCCTGACCATTGGTGGCTGCTCAATGCTGATTTACGGCTCTTACCTGAGCAAGAAAGAAAGCCTGCCGAAAATGGCGCTGAGTGTGACGCTGGTTGATACTGCGGTGGCATTTATCGCCGGTCTGGTGGTGCTGCCTGCCATGTTTGTAGCCATGCAAAAAGGTGTGGCCATCTATGCAGATGACGGCTCACTGCTGAGCTCAGATACCCTGGTCTTTACTGTGTTGCCAATGCTGTTTGACAGCCTGGGCTTTGCCGGTCAGCTGATTGCGCTGGTGTTCTTTGTGCTGATGACCATTGCGGCCCTGACCTCATCGATTTCTATGCTGGAATGTCCGGTTGCGTTGGTGAGTGAGCGCTTCGACACCGGCCGTAAATCGACCAGTTGGGTGCTGGGTGGTGTAATCGCGATCTTCAGTGCAGTAATTATTTTTAACTTCGGTGAGCTGTTTGGCCTGGTCGCAACGGTCGCCACACAATACTTCCAGCCGTTTGCGGCACTGTTGTTCACATTGTTTGGCGGTTGGGTATGGTCACGGCACAGTAAGCTGAAAGAACTGAGTGCCGGTAATCCGGAACTGGAGCAGTCACTGTTCTGGAAAATCTGGCCGCTGTATGTGAAGTTTGTCTGTCCGGTGCTGGTGGCAACGGTGCTGGTCTCTTCCTTCAGTTAAGCGATACATCGTCATGAATCATCAAAAAAACGGAAAGCGGGTGCTTTCCGTTTTTTATGCCCGATAAGCCTTAGCGGAATTGCTTGGCTTCCGGCAGATAATCGAAACCGGCCGCTGCCAGTCTGGCGACCAGTACAGCCTGGTCAATTTCATAGAATCGCGTTAATGCTTCTAAATCCCCGAATTCATCACGAATCTTCATATTCACAATGCTCATCAGCATCACTGGATCCATGGTTTCAAATTTTTTCAAATCCATCAGTTGTCCTCGTGGTCACTGATCAGCAGGTTGGCCGCAGCAAAGGCTGCTTGCTCTCGAACCTGGACTGGCAATTCCGGATTGGCGGCGATGTCATTTAAAGCACGAACGGCACAGGCGATTGCAGCGGGGATATAGCCCTGATCTCCGCTGCCGATTTGGCTGTAACTTTGACGAACAAGCTCGCAACAGTCGGCGACTTTCATGGTGTCTCCTGATTGACGACAAAAGAAAAAGAGTTTTGAGCTTACCGCGAACGATAGGGGAGATCGAGAGGCTATTTCGAGCGTTTGTGCTGATACAGGGCTTTGTCTGCACGTTCCAGCAGGCTGGTCGGAGAGTCACCCTGGTGATACTGGCTGGCACCAATGGAGGTACCGATCTCCAGACTGCGAAGTGTATGGTCGCGTGTCATCCGGGTCATCACCCGCTGAATGACTTTATGGGCAGACTGCTCCGAAGCGGGTTGCAGCAGCAGAACAAACTCATCTCCCCCCATCCGGTAACAGCGATCGGAAGTACGAACGGAATGTTTCAGAATAGAAGCAAAACGGCGAATCACATTATCACCATCGAGATGACCGTATTTGTCATTCACTTGCTTGAAGTTATCCAGATCAAACAACAGCAAAACCAGACCCACCTGACGGCGTTCACTCATGGCAATGGCATGGAGGATGTCCTGATCCAGACAACTGCGGTTTCGCAGGCCGGACAAATGATCCCGCATCGCCATTTCTTTGACCCGGCGATATTCCATTGCGCTGAACAGCGGACCGGCCAGCAGTCTGTGATAGGTGTGAAGCAAATTGACTTCATCCTGATCCAGCGCATAAGGCGTATCATACTGGAGCTCTCCCAGCGGCTGATCCGCATAGCGAAGGATAAAGCACTGGCGGTTGTCGGTTGAGGGACCATGGCGAACGAGGGTGGTCGTGGTGTCCTGACGCCAGAGCATCCGGCTGACGTCAATTTGCTTTTCCACTTCCATGGCAAAGACTTCCAGCAAGACTGACAATTCTGGTTTCCCCTGCAATTTTTGCAGGATCAGCAAGCGCTGATCAGCCCCCAGTGGTTTGGCTCGGGTTGGTGAAGAATCAGCCAGCGATTTTTGCCAGATAATCGGATCCATGGTTAATGTTGTTGATTAGTAAGGGTTTTAATATAGGAGATTTTAGAACCAGATCAATAGAAAATGGAACAAAATGAAAATCTCTCATTGTTTTTATTCTAAAAACGAACGTAGCTCACCTTCCCGTTCCTGCGCATCCACATAGCCCAAATGAATCAGCGCGTGAATATAATTCGGCTCAAAAAGGATGTAACTGGTCAGTGCGGAATCGTCTTTTGGACTGATCCCTAACAGCCTCATCAGGCTTCTCGCCGCCAGTGGCATATGATGATAGAACGCCTGAGCCAGCGGTTCAAAAGACTGGCTGGGGAACAGGTGCAGGGTTTCGACTGCCTTGGTGGCCATGTTTTTGCGTTCCTCCTCAGGCAGTTTGTGGAGCAGAAGATTGGTATTTTCCAAATGCTCCAGTTCGGCGGCCATGGTATCGCTGAAGATGGTGTCCATCAGGTGGCCGGTCAGCATGCCTAAACCGGGAGCCTGAGTGGGATCTCTGGGTTTGAGCCGCTGGTTGATCAAATCAATGATCAGGATTTTATCTGCCCCCATTTTCATCGACGGGCGCAGCGGTGTCAGCTGATGGATCGAGCCGTCACCATAATAAGCCTGACCAATCCGGCTGGCCGGAAAGACAAAAGGGATCGCCGATGATGCCAGCAGGTGCTCAGTCGTGATCAGTGACCGGCGTCCTTTCGATGTCGAATGCGTCCAGGGCTCGATACTTTGCTGGCCCTGAAAAAAGCTGATTGTTTTTCCGCTTTTGTAACTGGACGTCGTCACGGAAATACCGTGAAGGTTACCCGCCAGGATCTGTTGCTCCAGGCGGGCATAATTGTTTGCCTGATTCAGCAGCTGACGCAAAGGCCGGTTATCCAGCAGCCCAAACGGCGGTCTGGGATGATAAGGCGCCTGCAGTCGGGCAAGCAGCTGGTGGAATAAGTGTTGTGTTATCCCGACAGTGCTGGAGCGGAATACACGACGGCTGTGGAGTCTTGCCCATATCCATTCGAGCTTTTTGACACCCAGGCGAAAACAGGACGCATAGCAGGCGATTGCTGTCGCATTGATCGCTCCTGCTGATGTGCCGCAATAAATGTCAAATGGGCTGTGGTGGTTCCTCGGATACCATTCGGAAATCGCTTTCAGCACACCTACCTGATAGGCAGCCCGGGCACCGCCGCCGGAAAGCAGGAGACTGATTTTTGGCTTTTCCTTGCCCATACTTGCACTTCCACTCCAATGGTAAAAACAGAAATCGCAGACTTTGGTGGCGTCTAGTCTGATGATAAGACTCAGTTTATGCCTATCTTAGACTGAATTTCTGTGGCACAGATACGAAAAAGCCTCCCGAAGGAGGCTTGAAAGAATTGTTTCGGCAATTATGCCAGCTTTTGCTTAATGAAATCCGCAATGCTGTCTGCTGCAACAGGTTCTTTGTTACCGGTAAGGCGGTCTTTGTATTCCACCTCACCGTTTTTCAGGCTGCGGTCACCAATCACCACGGTGTGCGGGACACCGATCAGTTCCATATCCGCGAACATGACACCCGGACGTTCTTTACGATCGTCGAACAGGACTTCAATACCGGCAGCCGTCAGATCGGCGTACAGCTTCTCTGCTGCCTGCTGAACTTCTTCAGACTTATGCATGTTCATTGGTACAATCGCAACCTGGAACGGTGCAATAGCGTCTGGCCAGATGATGCCGTTTTCATCGTTGTTCTGCTCGATAGCTGCTGCGACAACACGCGTACAGCCGATACCGTAGCATCCCATTTCCATCACGGCTTGTTTGCCGTTGGCATCCAGAACTGTTGCACCCATTGAGGCAGAATAGTTGGTGCCCAGCTGGAAGATGTGGCCGACTTCAATACCACGCTTGAGCATGATGGTACCTTGACCACATGGGCTTGGGTCGCCTTCAATCACATTACGCAGATCTTCGACACGGCCCAGTTCGACGTCACGGCCCCAGTTGATCCCAAAGTAGTGCTTGTCATCTACGTTCGCACCGGCACCGAAATCGCTCATCACTGCAACGCTGCGATCAACGATGAACGGAATGCTCAGGCCGACAGGGCCCAGAGAGCCAGGACCTGCGTTTACAACCGCACGGATTTCTTCTTCGCTCGCGAATTCCAGTGGCTTGGCCACACAGTCCAGGTTCTCAGCTTTGACTTCGTTCAGCTCGTGGTCGCCGCGGACGATCAGGGCGATCAGCTCAGCATCAGCTTCCTCAGAAGCTTTCACAAATAATGTCTTCACTGTTTTTTCGATTGGCAGGCCAAATTGTTCGACCAGCTCAGCGATGGTTTTCGCGTTTGGCGTCTCAACCAGCTTCATCTCTTCCGTTGGCTCAGCACGCTCAGTGGTTGGTGCCAGCGCTTCGGCTTTCTCGATGTTCGCTGCGTATTCTGACTCGGTCGAGAAGGCAATCAGGTCTTCACCGCTTTCCGCCAGAACGTGGAATTCGTGCGAGCCGCTGCCACCGATTGAACCGGTGTCTGCCAGTACTGCGCGGAAGTCCAGACCCATACGGCTGAAGACATTGCTGTACGCCTGGTACATGTCCTGGTAGGTTTCCTGCAGACTCTCTTTATCCAGATGGAAAGAGTAAGCATCTTTCATGATGAACTCACGGGAGCGCATGACACCAAAGCGCGGACGAACTTCATCACGGAATTTGGTCTGAATCTGATACAGGTTCAGCGGCAGCTGTTTGTAAGATTTGACCTCGTTGCGCACCATATCAGTGATGACTTCTTCATGGGTCGGGCCCAGTACAAACGGTCGGTCGTGACGGTCAGCGATACGCAGCAGCTCAGGACCAAATTTGTCCCAGCGGCCTGTTTCCTGCCACAGTTCAGATGGCTGAACGACAGGCATCAGCGTTTCGACTGCACCGGCTTTGTTCATTTCTTCCCGAACAATATTTTCGACCTTACGCAGAACGCGCAGACCAGTAGGCAGCCAGGTGTACAAACCTGAGGCCAGCTTACGGATCATACCTGCACGCAGCATCAGCTGGTGGCTGATCACTTCTGCGTCGTTTGGAGTCTCCTTCAAAGTAGAAAGAAGATATTTACTGGTACGCATTGATGGTATCCGTTGGTAATTATGAGGATTGATTTGGAAGCAGTATATTAGCAGCGTATCGGCCTTTCGCCAAAGGGAACCCGACGCTTATTGGCTTTCCGGTGACGTCAGTCACCGGAAAATAGGGTAAGTATGGTGTGATTATTCGGGCGATGCCAAATCTTCGACCCGGACTTGATTTCCTTCAAACCGGAACTGAACGTTGTAGCTGAACAGCAGGACGCCATACAGTCTGTCGTCTTGTTTGCCTTTTTTGTATGCCGGACGGGGATCCTGTGCTAGCACTTCTTCAATTACGGCCCGGTGATATGCCGCATCGTTGCCGCTGAGCTTTGACAAGGCTGCCGCGGAGAACTCAACGGGCAGCAAAGCGGGCGTTTCCGCAGCAAAACCGCCGAGAGCATCAGGCAGGCTGTCTGAATATGGAATATAAGGTTTGATATCAATCACGGGCGTACCATCGACTAAATCGACGCCGGTCAGATCCAGTAAAACCTGCCCGTTTTCCTGACGGACTCCCAACAGCTGAATGGCGGACATCCCAATCCCGTTCGGACGAAAAGTCGACCGGCTCGCAAATACGCCAATGCGTTCGTTTCCGCCCAGCCGGGGAGGTCTCACCGTCGGCCGCCATCCTGCCGACAGGTTCTGATCAAACAAAAACAATAACCACAGGTGACTGAACTGTTCTATACCCCGGACTGATTCAGGACTGTTTGCATCGCCACACAGGGCCAATGTCGCTCTGGCACTGGGAACCAGTCCGGGCTGGCGCGGAACGGCAAATTTTTCTTTGTAGGGAGAATGAATGATGCCAACGGGCTGTAGCTGGAATGTCTCTGTCATGGTGTTTTCAGGCTGAGTAAAAGATCCCGCAGACCATAACATAAGAGCCTGCCGCAAAGCCCGAAGAAAAAATGCTTGTTGAGAACGAATATCAAATGTTATGTTATAATGTAACATTTGATTGAGGGGGCTTTATGAAACCAGACATTCATCCTGAATACCGGAAAGTGGTATTTCACGACACCAGCGTGGATCAGTATTTCGTGATTGGATCCACCCTGAAAACAGACAAGACGATCCGGTGGAAAGATGGGAAAGAGTACCCGTACTTTTTACTGGACATCTCTTCTGAATCACATCCGTTTTACACCGGGAAGCAGCGTATTATTCAATCGGAAGGCCGGATGGCGAACTATCAGCGTCGCTTTGCGGCATTCAGCAAATAAGGAAAACTCATGCAGGTATTAAGTTCATTAAAGAGTGCCAAGCAACGTCATCGGGATTGTCAGGTGGTGAAACGCCGAGGCCGGATCTATGTGATTTGTAAATCGAATCCGCGCCTGAAAGCGGTGCAGGGAAAGGTGAAAAAGAAAAAGTAATTGATACAAAGTAAGCGATAAAAAGAAAGCCCCTGGAAGGGGCTTTCTGATGTTGAAAGGGAATATAGTGTCAGGTGGATTACCAGCCTTTCACCACACCGCCTTTGAAGATTTTCATGGCTGCATCGTTCACCGCATCTGACTGGTATGCTTTCACGAACGTTTTCACGTTTTCTGCATTCACGTTGTTTTCACGCGCCACAATCAGGTTTACATATGGTGACTCTTTATCTTCCACGAAGATGCCGTCATGCTCCGGCGTCAGATCAATTGTGCTGGCATAGGTGTTATTGATAATCGCCAGTTTGACGTCGTCCAGAGAACGCGGCAGCTGAGGCGCTTCCAGTTCCACAATTTCCAGATTCTTCGGATTCTCAACAATATCCAGTACGGTTGCGGTCAGGCCAGCACCTTCTTTCAGTTTGATCAGACCTTGTTGTTGCAGCAGCAGCAGGGAACGGCCGAGGTTTGTCGGATCGTTTGGCACGGCAATCTGGTCACCGTCCTGCAGCTCATCAATTGATGCGATTTTGCTTGAATAGGCTGCGATTGGGTAAACAAAGGTGTTACCGGCAACGGCGAACTTGTAACCGCGGTCTTTGACCTGCTGATCCAGATAAGGTTTATGCTGGAATGCATTCACATCAATGGAACCTTCTTCCAGTGCTGCGTTTGGCGATACGTAGTCAGTGAAAGTGATCAGCTCAACATCCAGACCATATTTGTCTTTGGCTTCTTTAGCGGCAACTTCAGCAACCTGTGCTTCAGAACCGGCCATCACACCGACTTTGATTTTGCTGTTGTCTACTGCGGCTTCTTTTTCTCCGCAGCCCGTCAGAGCCAGAGCTGAAGCAAGTCCCGCCACTGCGAAGAAGTGTTTAATATTCAGTGCCATTGTACATCTCCTATGTTCAGGGTATCCCTGTACTTTGTTGTCGTTGTATTTCACTAACTTATCGGTATCGCCTGAATATGATGTCCGGCGAATGTGAGTTTTCTGTCTTGTTCTCGTTAACTTATCTGTGGTCGACGCGGCGGACCAGATGGTCACCTGCAGACTGAATCAACTGGACCAGAATCACCAGCATGACCACGGTAATCATCATGACGGTGCCGTCAAAGCGCTGATAACCGTAACGGATACCGACATCGCCCAGACCGCCGCCGCCGACGGTACCGGCCATGGCCGAATAACTCACCAGCGTGACCAGCGTAATGGTGACTGCGTTGATAATGCCCGGCAGGGCTTCCGGCAGCAGCACCTTGCGGATAATCTGGGTCGGGGTGGCGCCCATGGCTTGCGCAGCTTCAACCAGCCCGCTCGGTACCTCCAGCAGCGCGCCTTCAACCAGGCGGGCAATGAAAGGAATTGCGCCGACGGTCAACGGGACGATTGCCGCAGCGGTGCCGATTGAGCTGCCCACCACAAAGCGGGTAAAGGGGATAATAGCAACCAGCAGGATAATAAACGGGATCGAGCGGCCAATATTGACGACCGTGCCCAAGGCTTTGTTCAGGCCTGGATTTGCCATCAGACCTTTGGGTTTGGTCAGATGCAGGGCAACACCCAGCGGAATACCAATCGCGAAGCCAATCACACCGGAGGCAAACACCATCATCAGGGTTTCACCCAGAGCTTCCGTTAAAAGACCGACCAGACGTTCGTTGGTTTGCCACCAGGCGGCGATAGAATCAAGCAACATAACCCAGCACCTCTACATTAACTTTATGTTCGCGAAGGAAAGCGATGGCTTGTTGTGTCGCTTCCTCTGTTCCGAAAAATTCTGCCAGCATCAAGCCAAACTTCACGCCGCCGGCGTAGTCCATGTCGGCACTCAGAATGTTGGCATCAATACCAAACTGGCGTGACACCTGGCTGAGCAGGGGGGCATCCACGGAGGCGCCGGTAAATTCAAGGCGAATCAGCGGATAGTTGCTTTCCGTGCGGGTGCTCTCCAGTCGTGCTTGATAGTCTTCCGGAATGGAAAGATCCAGGGTTGCGCGAATGAACTCACGTGCCAGTTCTGTTTTCGGATGAGCGAAAATATCGCCGACCGGGCCTTTTTCAACCAATTCGCCCTGACCAATAATGGCCACTTCAGAGCAGATGCTTTTCACCACATCCATTTCATGGGTGATCAGCAAAATGGTCAGGTTCAGTTTGCTGTTGATTTCTTTCAGCAGTTCCAGAATTGATTGGGTGGTGGCCGGGTCCAATGCGCTGGTGGCTTCATCACACAGCAGGACTTTCGGGTCTGAAGCCAGTGCCCGCGCAATCGCCACACGCTGTTTCTGACCGCCGCTCAGATTCGACGGATAAGCATGGTGTTTGTCGGCCAGGCCAACCAGTTGCAGCAGTTCGGAGACTTTTCGTTGGATTTCGGTTTTATCTGTGCCGGACAGCTCCAGTGGCAGAGCCACGTTGTCAAAAACAGTCCGCGAAGACAATAGATTGAAATGCTGGAAAATCATGCCGATTTTACGGCGGGCCAGCGTCAGTTCCTGGCTGGAGAGTTGTGTCAGGTCGACTCCGTCGACAATCACATGGCCGGAAGTTGGCTTTTCCAGCAAATTGACGCAACGGATCAGAGTACTTTTACCGGCACCGGACGCACCGATCACGCCGAAAATGGTTCCTTCCCCGATACTGAGATTGATATCGCGCAGGGCGTGGATGTCTTTATCCCCGACCTTGAAGACTTTATTGACCCTGTTGATTTCTATCATTCTGTGTCCTGCTACTACTTTTGACGTGCCAGAAAATGTGTATCCAGCATAGCGTTGCGGTCATTACTTCGCCTGTTTTAGTGATTTTGTATGCTGAATTGGCGCATGACCTTGTTATTTGTTTGTGTTCGCGGATTTTTTCCGTGCCTTCTGTTGCCTGATGCTAGGGTGTCTAGATGGCTAAGTCAATAGATATTTTTACGTCTAGACGTCCAAATGAGGTTTTTCAGACGTTGAGCTGAAATCTGTTCGCGAAACCGGTTTGTGTCCTGATGCGGATTAAGAGATGAATCCGGCTGGCAGCCATGCCATAATTTAGTCAATTTTGGTTTCGAGATTTAGGTGGTCGCTTGGCTAAGCCTGCTGTGTTTATCGATCGTGATGGCGTGATTAATGTTGATCATGGTTATGTTCATACCGTGGATGACTTTGAATATATTGAAGGTGTGTTTGACGCCTGTAAGCAGCTCAAAGAAATGGGATATCTTCTGGTACTGGTGACCAATCAGGCTGGTATTGCCAAAGGGATGTACACGGAAGATGAATTTCTGAGTCTGACAGAGTGGATGGACTGGAACTTTGTCGATAATGGTGTGGAGTTTGACGGAATTTATTATTGCCCGCATCATCCGAGTGAGGGGCAGGGTGATTACCTGCAGGACTGTAATTGCCGCAAACCGAAACCGGGAATGTTTATCTCTGCCCGCGATTTTCTGAAGATTGATATGGCGCGTTCAGTCATGATCGGTGATAAAACCGATGACATGAAAGCGGCTGAAGCGGCAGAGGTCGGCACGAAGATTCTGGTCCGTACCGGTAAGCCGGTGACTGAAGCCGGAGAAGCGCTGGCCACTGTGGTGCTGGATAGTGTTGCTGATGTGCCGAAATGGCTGGCGTCTGTGAAATAAACAAGTTCGTGATGCATTTTTCTGAGCAGGCCAACGGCCTGCTTTTTTTATGTCTCGGAATCGGCGGCAATCGAACCAGTGAAATAGCTTCAGAGTATTTGAACAGAACCATTCAGTCTGAGCTTTCATGTTTTGTATTGTCGGTTCTACTGAACCGACGTTATTCATCTGTCTCAACCTGAATGATCCGGGGAGGTGCTGATTTTGATTGTTGATTCATAACATTAATGAGATTAAGTTGAACATTCCGTTTGGTGAAAGAGGCGATTGGATTGCTCTCGTCTGACGGATAGCAAATTTGGACTGGTGCTATACTGCGATTGAAAGGAATTGTGGCAATGACAGGGAGTCATGGAAGCGGATGTTGTCGTATTTTTTGCGCCGCTTGGCGTTAGTGGTCCCTACTTTTATCGGGATAACTGTACTGATCTTTACGCTGACCCGGTTTGTGCCGGGCGGACCCGTCGAGCGGATGCTGGCGAATATTCAGGCCCAGCAAGGGATGTCATCGTCACCGTCCATGGCCGGGGAGAGTAATGCGCTTTCTGAAGAGCAACTGGCAGAACTGAATGCTTTCTACGGGCTGGATAAACCGGTTTTTGAAGCCTACAGTGAGTGGCTGACAAAACTGGTGCAACTGGACTTCGGTTTATCAACCCGTTACTACGAACCGGTCTGGGACATGATTATGGAACGCCTGCCGATTTCTTTGTTTTACGGCGGAGTAACGTTCTTCCTCAGTTACTTTATCTCCATCCCATTGGGTTACTACAAAGCGCTGAAACACGGTAGTCATTTTGACTCGGCATCTTCGATTCTTATCTTTATCGGTTACGCGCTTCCGGGGTATGTGATTGGTGTCCTGTTGATCACGTTTTTCAGTTATCAGCTGGAATGGTTCCCCATGGGCGGTTTTGTCAGTGACGAATTTGAGGACTACGAAAGCGTCTGGCTGCAAATCAAAGATATTTTCTGGCATGCGTGTTTACCTTTAATTTGTTACCTCATTGGTGATTTTGCCACCCTCACGATGACTATGAAAAATAATATGATGGAGACGTTATCGGCTGACTATATCCGGACAGCCATCGCAAAAGGGCTGCCATTTTCTCAGGCGGTCCGTCGGCATGCGTTGCGAAACAGTCTGATCCCCATTGCCAGTCATTTCGGGAACTCGCTGCTCTTTTTCATGACCGGATCGTTTCTGATCGAAGTTATTTTTAATATCGATGGCGTTGGCTTATTAGGATATGAATCAATTATGGAACGGGACTATCCGGTTGTGATGGGGATCGTTGCGATCAATGCCGTTTTATTAATGCTGGGCAATATTATTTCGGATATTTGTGTTGCGCTGGTGGATCCTCGTGTGAGATTCGGAGCCTGATATGTTGTCGCTGAGCCCATTAACCCAGAAAAAAATCAAACGATTTAAAGAGATCCGGCGTGGCTACTGGTCTTTGGTGATCCTCTCGACTTTGTTGGTGCTTTCATTATTTGCTGAGTTTCTGATTAACAGCAAGGCCTTGGTTGTGAAGTATCAGGGGGCCTATTTTTTCCCTGTCATGAGTGATGTGCTGCCCGGGACAATCTTTGGTGAAGACTATCAGAGCGAAGCCCAGTACCGGGACTTAAAGCAACGATTTACAGAAGCAGGACAAGGCGACTACGTCATCATGCCGCTGGTGCCCTGGAATCCGCTGGAGCAGGATTTCAGTGGCGATTTTCCTCCGACGGCACCGGATGCAGAATCTCGGCATTATCTGGGAACTGATACCATCGGGCGGGATATTCTGGCCCGGCTTGTATACGGCTTTCGCATTACCATGGGGTTTGCCTTGCTGACGATGGCGATTTCCTACGCTATCGGAACCATGGTCGGCTGTGCGATGGGGTTTTGGGGCGGCAAGTTTGATTTGCTGGTGCAACGCTTTATCGAAGTCTGGTCGATGGTACCTTTCCTTTACGTCATCATGATTCTGGTGTCGATTACCCAGCCGTCTTTTACCTTATTCGTTGCTATCAATGTGCTGTTTGGCTGGATGGGAATGACCTGGTATATGCGAACAATGACTTACAAGGAAGTTGCCAGAGATTACGTGATGGCAGCCAGGGCGATAGGCGCATCGAACTGGCGCATCCTTTATGCGCATATTTTGCCGAATGTGATGGTGATGATTGTGACACTGGCGCCTTTTACTATTGCGGCCAATATTACGGCTCTGACGGCGTTGGATTATCTCGGTCTGGGCCTGATGCCGCCGACACCGAGCTGGGGAGATTTATTGCAGCAGGGAAAATCGAACCTGGATGCACCCTGGATAGTGACGACGGTCGTCACGGCTATAGTGGCTGTCCTGGTGATGGTGACGTTCATCGGTGAAAGTGTCAGGGCTGCTTTCGATCCTAAGAAATTTACCCGTTATAGTTAACAGAGTAGCCATACAACAAGGACGTATGATGAAAAAGACGCTGAGCATATCCGCATTTCTCGCCATGACTCTGGGCTGCCCGTTGCTGACCGCTGCTGAGTTACCTGCGGGGCTGAAATGGCAATCGAATCTGCATGAACCGCTGTTTGCTTCTCCGCAAGCAAAGTTTGGCGGGACATTTCATACCTACATCGAGAGTTTCCCGCAAACGTTCCGTACGGTCGGTCCGGATTCCAACGGACGATTCAGGTCATGGCTGCTAGACAGTCGCCCGGCTGCGGTCACCCGTCACCCCAATACCTATGCGTGGATCCCGGATATTGCCTCCGAATGGGCGTATGGCGATGATGATAAGACCGTGTATTTCCGGATCAATCCCAATGCGAAATGGTCCGATGGGAAACCGATTACTGCCGACGACTTTACCTTTGTGCTGACCTTCATGCGTTCCAAAGATATTGTTGCCCCCTGGTACAATACCTTTTACAACCAGCAGATAGAGGACGTGATTAAGTACGATGACCTGACATTTGCCGTGGTGTCGGCTGAAAAGCGTAATGCTGAAGAACTGATGCTTTATGCCAATCTGAGACCTATCCCGGCACATTTCTATCAGCCCAAAACCGATAAAAATAACGACGGCATTCAGGACAATTTTGTCCGCTATTACAACTTCAAGCCGGAGCCGTCTGCCGGACCTTATTACGTTGATGAGATCAAAAAAGGAAAATCTATTTCCTTCAAACATGTCGGGAAAGACTGGTGGGGGTATACCAATCCTTATTACCAGCATCGCTATAATGTGGAAAAAATCCGTATCAAAGTTATTCGCGACAAAGACATTGCCCGTCAGCATTTTGAAAAAGGGGATCTGGATTCTTTCTGGCTGGACACGCCGGAGCTCTGGCGAGAGAAAGCGCAAACACCGAACTTTGAAAATGGCTATATTCACAAGTTCTGGGGATACAACCAGACCCCAATGGGAGCCGGAGGACTTTGGATCAACACGGCCAAGCCGCTGCTGGATAACCTAGACGTCCGTCAGGGGATTGCGCTGGCCAGTGACTTTGACGGCCTGATTGACAAAGTGCTGCGCGGTGATGTGATCCGGAAACCGAATCCTATGGGGGTCGGACATGGTGATTACACCAATACCGATATCAAGGCGCCGCCGTTTAATCCCGAGCTTGCAATCCAGCATTTTGAAAAAGCGGGATTCAGCCAGATTGGCCCGGATGGGATTCGGGTGAATCAGCAAGGACAGCGGCTGTCTTTTGCGATCACTTACAGTTATGGCTACCTCACTCCTCAGATTGCTTACCTGAAAGAACAGGCAAAACTGGCCGGTCTGGAGTTTACCCTGAATTTGGTCGATGGCTCATCTGCGTTCAAGTATGTCCTTGAGAAGAAGCATGAATTGTCATTCCATAATATGGGAACCAGCGAAATTCCCCAGTACTGGGAGTATTTTTATTCAGCCAATGCCAATAAACCGCAAAACAACAACTTCACCAACTACAGCACGCCGGAGCTTGACCGGCTGATCTTGGCGTACCGCTCTGAGTTTGATCTGGAGAAGAAGAAAGCTGAAGCCAGGCAGATTCAGTCGATTATTGCTGATGCCAGCGTGATTGTTCCGGGTTACATGCGTCCTTATGCCCGGGAGGCTTACTGGCGCTGGTTGCAGATCCCCAAACCTGCCATGACCAAATTAACCGAATTTCTTTTTCCGTCCGGCACTTTCCAGGATTTTGGTACCTTCTGGATTGATGAATCGCGTAAAAAGGAAACCAAAGCGGCCATGAAATCAGGCCGGCATTTTGAGCCGGTGACCATAGTTGAAGAGGAATACAAGCTCTGAGCGGAGTGGCGTGTTGTATGGCGAATGAAGAACTGATTCTGCAAGTCCGGGATCTGGAGACGGAATTCAGTACCGATGACGGTATTGTGAAAGTGCTGCACGGTGTCTCGTTTGATGTCAAAAAGGGCCGTACCCTGGGTTTGGTCGGGGAATCGGGTTCAGGAAAGAGTGTGACGGCGATGTCAATTATGGGGCTGCTTCCGCAGCCCTATGGGCGGGTGACCCGGGGAAAGGTACTTTACCGGAATACAGACTTACTCCGGCTGTCGGCCAGAGAAATGTACGCGATGCGGGGGGATCGCATTTCGATGATTTTTCAGGATCCCATGACCGCGCTCAATCCGGTCCATACCATTGGAAAGCAGTTGAACGAAGTGCTGGAACTGCACCGGCCGGAGCTGAAGAAAAAGGAACGCAGCCTTTACTCGCTGGAAATGCTGAAAAAGGTACGTATCCCGATGGCCGAAAAGCGGCTCTATGAGTATCCGCATCATTTGTCCGGAGGGATGCGGCAAAGGGTGATGATTGCAATGGCGCTGGCCTGTCAGCCGGATATTCTGATCTGTGATGAGCCAACCACTGCGCTGGATGTCACCATTCAGGCTGAAATCCTGAGACTGATGAAAGCACTTCAGGAAGAAACGGGCATGGCCATGATCTTCATTACCCATGATTTAGGTGTCGTCGCTGAGATTTGCGACGATGTTGCCGTTATGTATGGGGGCAAAGTGCTGGAAACCGCCGACGTTTTTGAGTTGTTTGATCATCCGCAGCATCCATATACCAAGCGTTTGTTGGGATTGATGCCTGATTTAAACAGACCCGGCAAGCAGATGATCCCGTTTGAACCGATAGACCCGACATTGTTTCCGGAGTTCAGGAAGTCATGACAGACCGTCATTGTTGCCAACATCAGGTGCAGTTCAATGGATGAAATTCTTCGTATCGATAACCTCAAACAGCATTTTATCTCTGGGAAGGGGATTTTTAAGAAGGGCTATACCATCAAAGCGGTTGATGGTGTGTCTTTCTCATTAGCCAGAGGGGAAACGCTCGGGCTGGTGGGGGAGTCTGGCTGCGGCAAGAGCACTTTAGGCCGAAGCATTCTCAAACTGTTTGAGCCAACAGACGGCCGTATCATCTTTGAAGGGCAAGATATTACGGATTTCTCACCGCGTCAGATGCGGCCATTACGAAAAGACATGCAAATCGTTTTTCAGGACCCGCTGGAATCCCTGAATCAGCGACACACCATCGGCATGATTCTTGAGGAGCCTTTCATCATCCATCAGATTGGTCGTGCGGCTGAGCGTAAAAAGTGGGTCCTGGAGTTACTACAGAAAGTGGACTTACCGGCTTCGGCTGTCAATCGCTATCCGCATGAGTTCTCCGGCGGCCAGCGTCAGCGGATTGGGATTGCCCGGGCCATCGCATTAAAACCCAAACTACTTATCTGTGATGAATCTGTTTCTGCGTTGGATGTTTCAGTGCAGGCACAAATCCTGAATTTGCTGCTGTCCTTGCAACAGGAAATGGATCTTTCCGTGATTTTCATCTCGCATGATTTATCCGTGGTGAAACATGTATCCGATCGGGTCGCGGTGATGTATTACGGAAAGATTGTCGAGATTGGCTCGGCAGAACAGATCTATTCATCACCTCAGGCGGAATATACCAAGACATTATTATCTGCGATTCCGATTACGCATCCCCGGCAGCGACAGGACATCATCCAATCAACCCCGAAAATAGCCTTGAAATCGGTCTCAAAATAATCAAATCGAACTTGTTTATCTCTTTTTGTTTAAATGTTGACCTTTTGAAAATAAAATTCAAAAAAACTATTGCGCTCTCTGAGGAGGTCTCTATAATGCGCCTCCGTTGTCACGATAAACCAAACGGTTCAACGGGATAGCAAAGTTCTTTAACAATTTGACCATGCAATCTGTGTGGGCACTCGACAATGATACAGTCAAAAGATTTTATCAGTGAACTGAGTGACCAATCGAAAGTTCTTTAAGAACTTCGGCACAGTCAATTTATCAGTAATC
>NZ_BAAHZP010000019.1:0-85055 GCF_054600795.1 Photobacterium sp. R1 | reverse complement strand
GCCTCGAGGCGGAATCGAACCACCGACACGAGGATTTTCAATCCTCTGCTCTACCGACTGAGCTATCGAGGCAACGGAGCGCTATTAAACGGGTTTTGGCCCTCATCGTCAATACCTTTTTCCAGAAAAAAGTGCGATTCCTGATTGCTTGCTCGCTTTTTGCCCGTTATGGGGCGGCGAGCAGCAATTTTCATGCTTTCCGGCAGAAAGTCATTACTTTGTCTCAGATTTTTCCGTTGTTAAAATCTTTCTGGTAACGGGTGACTTTCTCCAGATATCGCCTGGCTTCTCCTTTCGGATGCTTGTTGGTCAGCGCCCAGAACACCTGATTGGGCTGCAACTGATTCAAATCCTGCATGGCGCGTTTGCGGTTACTGTGGAAAGTGCTCAATACACCGCCAGTACCGCCGTTATAGGCTGAAATCATGCTGTAGTGCAGCGAAAGCGGATTCCGGATTTCTTTCAGGTAACGGTTTTGCAGCAGGTAAAAATAGGCCGTGCCGGTATCAATATTGTTTTCCGGATCAAACAGATATTGTGGTGAAGGGCGGCCGGAGCGTTTTTTCACCAGTTTAAACACGTCCGCTCCCGCAGTTTTCGGGACGACCTGCATCAGACCATAGGCATTGGCCGGGCTGACGGCATAAGGGTTGAAGCTGCTTTCGGTTTTGATGATGGCGTAAATCAGGTCTTCTTTAATGCCATAGCGGCGAGACGCCTCACGAACGATGTTCGCATATTTGTAGCTTCGTTTGTTGACGTGGTCGGCTACCATCGGGATATCCACATAGTATGCCTTCTGGTAACGGACGTTTTTGGTTTTCAGTTTGTTGTTGACCAGATATTCCGCAAAACGTTTGGCCCGCCAGGACCATTCAATCGACTTGCCGTCCTGATCCAGGATCTGTCCGAGCAGAAACGGGCTGCCGGACAGGGCAAAGTCCTGCGCGGAGTACAGATCAACTTCTGCGGGATCGGCCGGTGTGAGCAGGGTGGTGGCGATCGCATCGATCAGGTGCTGTTTCGGGTTGGTGGTCGCCACGGTTTCTATCGTGACCATCCCCTTGTCAAAGTCGACATGGGCCCGGCTCTGGTAGCCATCAGTGTATTTTACGTAGTGGCGCTTGCTGGCCATGAGGACATTGTCATTCCCCCAGCGCTGTTTGACCTGGCCGCTGAAGGTCTGGATCAGGCGATCCAGCGCGGCGGTATCTTTCGTAAACTGGCCGGGTAAAGGGGCCAGATTTTTGGCAAAGCGGTTGGTTGGGGCGTAATCGACCTTATAGACTTTTTCGACCACTTCGCGGCTGCAGCCACTGAGGAGCAGCGTGAATGTGGCAAGGAGGAGTGCTTTCTTCATGTTCTGCATATAAAAAATGACATCACTGGCGTTAAGCCAAATGATGTCATTTTCCGTCCGGCCACGGTATGATTTTTGGTCACCGTGACCTGAGAACGTGATGTTCATGCACGCATCTGGTGCAGCAAGCAATTACTCGCTTGGCGGGGTATAACCGTCGATGATGACGTCCTGGCCTTCAAACAGGAAGTTCACCATTTCTGTTTCCAGCAGCTTGCGGTGCTCCGGATCCATCATGTTCAGCTTTTTCTCATTGATCAGCATGGTCTGTTTGCTTTGCCATTCAGCCCAGGCTTCTTTGGAAATGTTGTCGAAAATGCGTTTACCCAGCTCACCCGGGTACAGCTGGAAATCCAGACCTTCAGCTTCTTTTTTCAGTCGGGCACAAAATACAGTACGGCTCATGGGATCCTCAATCATGATTGGGTGGCAGTCTGACAGACTGCCAGAATCGAATGTCTGGTCACTAGTTTCCTGTTTCTGCCTGCGGGATTCAAGTTTGTTGGATCAAGTGTCCGGACGTTCTCTGATGCTTTTTCCCATCTGCTCTCCGGGCGGGAAAAACAGATGCGTTAGTTTGATACCCGTTTCTCAATAAATTTTCGGATCGGGGTCGGCAGTCCCAAATCACTGAGCGCATCAAGCGAAAACCACTGCTGATTGTCAGTCTGATCACCCAGACGATCCACGTGCCAGACACTGGCATTGAGTTTGTAGTGGGTAAAAGTGTGCTTAAAGGTGCCTTTCAGCTGCACATGATCCCCGAGCTGCTCCGGCTCCAGATAGATTTGCGGCAAGCACCAGAGCGCGCCCCAGATGCCATTATCTTCCCGTTTTTCCAGTAAGAGCTGACCGCCGGATTCAATCCACAGGAATTGCCCGGAACGAGTCGGGACGATTTTTTTAGGTTTGGGTGTCGGCAGCTCAGCGACACGGTTTGTCCTGAATGCGACACAGCTGTCCTGAAAGGAACAATCGTCACAAACCGGACTTTTCGGTTTGCACACCGTCGCGCCCATATCCAGCAGGCCCTGCGCAAAGGCGCGGTTGTGCTGTTGTGGGGTAAACTGCTCGGCATATTGCCAGAGCTGCTTGTCGACCTGCGTGGTGCCCGGGACGCCTTCAATGCCGAAAAACCGGCAAAAGAGACGTTTCACGTTGCCATCCACAATCGGGCCATAGGTATTGTAAGCAAAAGAAGCAATGGCACCTGCGGTATAGCGGCCGACTCCCGGGATCTTCAGAAGCTGATCGATTTGATCCGGAAACTGGCCGTCGCACTCATGCACAATGTATTGCGCGGCTTTTCTCAGATTCCTTGCCCGGGAGTAATAGCCCAGTCCCTGCCAGTGATTCATCACGTCATCTTCTGAGGCTGCAGCGAGCAGTTCGACGGTCGGAAAACTGTTCATCCAGCGTTCAAAGTAGGGAATGACCGTCGCCACCTGCGTTTGCTGCAGCATGATTTCAGAAACCAGCACCCGGTAGGGCGTTGGATTTTGCTGCCAGGGTAAATCGTGGCGACCATGGGTCTGTTGCCATTGGATCAGCCGATCCTGGAATGTTTTGGAGGGCAAGGGAGATTGCGTCATAAAATTTTCTTCACAGCTGCACTGTTCTGACAGCGTTCATTTTCGGAAATTATTCCTCTTCGATGCTGCAGTGCTTTGAAATGATTCATGTTGAACCCAGGTACCGCGGATTTGATCTGGCTGTACCTTGTGTCCGCTTTATTCTGTTTGTCCGCAGAGACGACATTGCGGTGACGATTGCACCACAATCCGCTGTTGTCTTCAATGCGAATACGGCACTTGCACTTGTGCGCTAACTTTGGATAATGCCGGATCCGTTTATACCAAACTGAAGAGAATTGCAGCTGGCGACAGCCTTCTCCTCAGTTTGGTATCTGAAATTGATTAACCCATTTTTTAGGTAAGGACCCATGAGCCAAGAATCCAGAACGAATGCTGACGTCACCCTGACGGAATACACGGAAGACGGAAAGCTGGTACGTAAAATCCGTAGCTTTGTCCGTCGTGAGGGCCGTTTAACCAAGGGCCAGCAACATGCTCTGGAAAACAACTGGCCAGCCATGGGGCTCGATTTTGAGCAAAAACCGCTGAACTGGACCGAAGTGTTCGGCCGTGAAGGCCACGTGGTGCTGGAGATCGGCTTTGGTATGGGTGCCTCGCTGGTTGAAATGGCGAAAAACGCGCCGGAGAAAAACTTCGTCGGGATTGAAGTGCACAGCCCGGGTGTGGGTGCGTGTCTGATGGCTGCTGAAGAAGCAGGCCTGACCAATCTGCGTGTGATGTGCCACGATGCCGTGGAAGTCTTTGATTACATGATCCCGGACGGCAGCCTGGATACCGTTCAGCTGTTCTTCCCGGACCCATGGCACAAAGCGCGTCACCACAAGCGTCGTATCGTCCAGCCAGCCTTTGTGGAAATGGTGCGTAAGAAGCTGAAGATCGGCGGTATTTTCCATATGGCTACTGACTGGGAAAATTACGCTGAGCATATGGTGGAAGTGATGAATGTTGCTCCGGGTTATGCGAATACAGCCACAGACGGTGATTATATCCCGCGTCCGGACGATCGCCCGCTGACCAAATTTGAAGCCCGCGGACATCGTCTGGGTCACGGTGTATGGGACATGAAGTTCGCCCGTACAGAATAATGTGCTATGGCTCATAGCCATTGGGGTTCAATATCGAATAAGATATGGGTCTATTAAATACGATTAGCCTGAAAAGCCAGCCTTTGAGTTGGCTTTTTTGTCCTCTGGAGACAGTGAATGAAGCCAAGTGAGCAGTTGCTGAATGACATTCTGGATGAAGTCCGGCCGTTGATTGGGCAGGGCAAGGTTGCCGATTATATTCCGGCCCTGGTCGAGGTGCCGTCAGACCGGCTGGGCATTGCCGTTTGTTATAACGACGGTGAGATTATTCAGGCTGGCGACAGCGAAGTCGGCTTCTCGATTCAGTCGATCTCCAAAGTGCTCAGTCTGACGCTGGCCATGACGCTGTATGAAGCGGATGAGATCTGGTCCCGTGTCGGCAAAGAACCCTCCGGCCATGCGTTTAATTCCATGATTCAGCTGGAGATGGAACACGGTATTCCCCGTAATCCCTTCATCAATGCCGGCGCGCTGGTGGTTTCTGATCTGCTGCACAGTCGCCTTTCTGCGCCGCAGTACCGGATGCTGGAGCTGGTCAGAACGCTGTCCTGCAACGCGAATGTGGTGTACGACAAAAATGTGGCCGCTTCTGAGATGCAGCACAGCGATCGCAATGCCGCGATTGCGTATCTGATGCGCTCATTTGGTAACTTCGAGAATGAAGTGGTGCCGGTGCTGGGCAATTATTTCGGTTACTGTGCCCTGAAGATGAGCTGCGTGGATCTGGCCCGAACTTTCAGTTATCTGGCCAATAAAGGGCAGCCATTGTGCGCGGAAAAGCCGTTGATTTCACCGACACAAAGCAAACAGATCAATGCCTTGCTGGCAACCTGCGGCCTGTACGACGGGGCGGGTGAGTTTGCTTACCGGGTCGGGATGCCGGGTAAATCCGGTGTCGGCGGCGGTATCGTTGCGATTGTGCCGGGTGAGATGTCGATTGCGGTCTGGTCTCCGGAGCTGGACGCCTCCGGGAACTCTGTTGCCGGTACGGCAGCACTGGAGCTGCTGGCTGAACGCATTGGCCGTTCGATTTTCTAGTTGGAATCTAATGCCTTGGAATTCAAGGTTTGAGCTTGTCGCTGGCAGATGTCTGCCAGCGACAAATCGGCTTTAGTTGCTGTCTTCTTCGTCGTCTTCATCGACAAAGGCGGCCAGCAGGTCGTTGAGGAACAGCTTGCCCTGTTCGGTAATCTGCCAGCTGTCGCCCTGATCCAGCAGATACTCTTTGCCCAGCGCCCATTCAATCGGCGTCAGGATGCTGTCCAGCGGCAAGCCGGTGCGCGCAACGTAGTCCTGTTTCGGACAGGCCTCCAGCAGACGGAAACGGTTCATGAAAAACTCGAATGGCCGTTCGGTGTCTGCCACCTGCGTTTCCTGATCCAGATAAGGTTTCTGCGGATTCAGGTAACCGCGCGGATGTTTCACTTTCACCGTGCGGGTTATGGTGCCGTCAGCGAAGCTGATCTTCCCGTGTGCTCCGCAGCCGATGCCGAGGTAGTCACCAAAGCGCCAGTAGTTCAGATTGTGCTGACACTGCTTGCCCGGTTTGCTGTAGCCGGAAATTTCATACTGCTCATACCCGGCCGCGGCCAGCAGGGCATGTCCCTGCTCAAAGATATTCCACAAATCGTCGTCATCCGGCAGCGTCGGTGGTTTTGAGTAAAACAGGGTGTTTGGCTCAATCGTCAGCTGGTACCAGGACAGATGCGGCGGATCTAAGGCGATCGCCTGTTTCAGATCGGACAGGGCATCCGCCACGCTCTGATCCGGCAGGCCGTGCATCAGATCCAGATTGAAGCTGTTCAGACCGGCTTCTTGAGCCAGTCCGGCAGCCCGGATTGCTTCTTCACAGCCGTGAATCCGGCCCAGACGCTTCAGCTTGTCGTCCTGAAAACTCTGAACACCGATGGAAATCCGGTTCACGCCTGCTTCACGGTATGCCTGAAAGCGGCCCGCTTCAACGGTGCCCGGGTTCGCTTCCATGGTGATTTCGATTTGATCACTGAATGGAATACGGGCCTGAATACCCGCCAGCAGCCGCCCGATTTCCGGAGCCGAGATCAGGCTGGGGGTGCCTCCGCCAATAAAGATGGAATGCAGGGAGCGGCTGTTGTCCGTCAGCTGATAACGGGCCAGATCCGTGTCGAGATCTTCCAGCAGCGCATCAATGTAATCCAGCTCCGGGATGTCATTTTTCAGTGCATGCGAATTGAAGTCACAGTACGGGCACTTCTGGACACACCAGGGGATATGAACATACAGGCTCAGCGGTGGCGGTACTAACATCAGGCGTCCTTCAGGGCAGCAAAGAGTTGTTGCAGGGCTTTGCCGCGGTGTGACAGTTGTTTCTTACGCTCAGCAGCCAGTTCGGCTGAAGCGCAGTTTTCTTCCGGTACCCAGAAAACCGGATCGTAACCGAAGCCGTTTTCACCACGGGCTTCCGTCAGAATACGCCCTTCCCAGGTGCCATGGCAAACCAGCGGGGTCGGATCGTCAGCATGGCGCATCATCACCAGCACACAATGGAAACGCGCGGTTCGCTCTGCCTCAGGCACCTCTTTCATGGCAACCAGCAGTTTCTCGAGATTCTGCAGATCTGTGGCGTCTTCGCCGGCATAGCGGGCCGAATAAATACCGGGTGCACCTTTCAGCGCATCGACTTCAAGACCAGAGTCGTCTGCAATCGCTGGCAGACCGGTTTCTCTGGCGGCATGGCGCGCTTTGATGATGGCATTTTCAATAAAGGTGGTGCCGGTTTCGGCGACGTCAGAGACGTTCATATCGCTCTGGGCAATCACCTCGAAACCAAAATCTGCAAGCAGGTGAGCCATTTCACGGACTTTGCCCTGGTTACCGGTTGCGAGTACGAGTTTGCTCATGATGACTCCTGGTTTGTGTGGCTGGGGAGAGGGGGGCCTATGATACCCACAGGCAGCCCAAAAGCCAAAGACAGAAAAAGAAGGAATGGATCCTTCTTTTTCTGCGGGCAGAGCTTGAGATGAGCGGGGAATGACCCGCACTGAACCGGGAGGCTTATTCGGCGAAGTAAGTCTGCTCGAACTGGATATTGCCGCGGGTCGATTGACGTGAGACGTCAATGTTGAACCGAAAGCGTTCCTCATTGGCATGGGACAGCTCAGCGATATAGTAAATGGCATCCCCTTCGCGGATCTCGCGGAAGGTCAGGTTCTTCTCATTGCCGACCAAGTTCCGCGCTGTTCCTTTCACCACAGCGGCAACGGCGGGTTTTCCTTCGGCAGTGGTATCAAGTACGGTGACATTGATCAGTGCGGAGTAACGGCTGCGCTGAATCCGGTAAGTCTTCGCGATTTCCGGGGTCAGAAATGTCGAAGGGAAGGTGGAATAGTGAACTTCCAGTTCGCCGATATTCTTGAGTTGCTCGGCATGAACGGGGAGGGAAAGGCCGAGTAGAGCAATAAAAGCAACAAGTAACTGTTTCATAAGGCTGTCCTTTAATCCTGTTGAGATGAGTCTCATGATATAAGACCTTACACTCCAAGGGGATATTGCTGCATTCTTTATAGTATAGAGTGACTTGCTTTGACCAGCTGTACGAGGCTGAGATTCACAGCATGTGACGAAAAAGATCCGGAATCACCTGAGGTGATTGTATGCGGATTTGCTTATGCCGCCCGGTTTCTCCTTTTTCTATCACTACCTGGCCTTTGGCAACCCTGAACTGTTTGGCCAGGTATTTCACCAGATGGCTGTTCGCTTTGCCGTCAACAGGCGGTGCCGTGATGGCAACCTTCACTTCATCACCATGCAGGCCAACCAGTTGATCCCGGCTGGCCTTGGGCTGAACGTAAAAGCGGATCACCAGATCCGCTTTATCCTGACTGACGGCTTGCTGCGTCATAGCTGGAACCAGATCGGGCCAATCAGATCACCGATCAGGATGTTGGCAAATTGCAGGCCGATGAAAAGAACCAGCACACTCAGATCCAGACCGCCCATCACCGGAATGAAGCGACGGATTGGCGCGGTCATCGGTTCGGTCAGCTGGTGCATCACGTATTCAATCGGGCTGCGGCCCTGGCTGACCCAGCTGAGAATGGCACGGATCAGCAGAACCCAGAACACCAGGCCTCCTGCGGCCTTGAGCAGTGACAGACCTGAAATCCAGAACAGATCAATGCTGAATGCCACACCACCTTTGGTCAGGACCAATTGCAGGATGACAAATTTGGCGATTGTCAGCAGATAAGCAAACAGCAGAGTTGCCAGATCCAACGCGCCAATTGACGGGATTAAACGGCGCAGCGGACCAACCACGGGCTGGGTTGCCTTCACCACGAACTGGGAGAACGGATTATAGAAATCCGCTCTGGCCCACTGAAGCCACAAGCGCAGCAGTACCACCATAATGTACAGATCGAACGCTGTACTGACTAAAAAACCAATTGAGTTCATAAGGTTACCTTAAAACAATTTTTCCATTTCCTGTGCGCGGCTGACAGCGGCCTGCATTGCTTTCGCTACGATATCACTAAGTTGCGCTTCGTTAAATGTACGGATCGCTTCGGCGGTTGTGCCGCCTTTCGAGGTGACCTGTTCACGCAAAGTCGACAGTTCTGTGTCCGGGTTGGCGAGCACCATGCCTGCAGCGCCTGCAGCAGCTTGCTGAACCAGTTCTCGGGCCGTGTCTTTATCAAATCCCTGACGAATGGCCTCGTTTTGCATCGCTTCCATGAACAGGAAGAAATACGCCGGTGCACTGCCGGCCGCGGCAATCACGCCATTGATCCCGGATTCTTCTGATACCCAGCAGGTTTTTCCGACCGCGGCCATCAGGTCATCGGAGAAGGTACGGTCCGTCTCGCTGACGTCAGCACCGGCATACATACCGCTCATTCCTTTGCCGATCAGTGACGGAGTATTTGGCATAACGCGAACCAGACTGACTTTTGCCGCCAGCATTTCCTGCAAGCGGGCGACGGAAATTCCAGCCGCAATAGAGATCACCAGTTTATCTTTGAAATCAATCGACTGAAGCGGCTGACACACGGTTTCCATCAGCTGGGGTTTGACCGCCAGGACAATGACATCGGCCTGTTGTGCTGCGCGCAGGTTGTCATGATCGGTATGGATACCGTAATCGCGGGCCAGGGGTTCACGACGTTCAGCGCTGGGCGCCGTTGCGGTGATCTGTTCAGCCGGATAACCGCTGGCGACCAGTCCGGCAATGATAGAGCGGGCCATGTTGCCGGCACCGATGAATGCGATTGAACGATGTTCCATGAAAAAATCCTTCTAAAATAATGAGAAACGTCTGCCTTTTCAGGCGGCGTTAACTGTAATTCCGGGCGCCAAAAATTGCGGTGCCGATCCGGACCATAGTGCTGCCGGCTGCAACTGCGGCTTCCATATCGCCGCTCATGCCCATCGACAGAGTATCCAGGGTTGTTTCGGGCAACTGTTGTTGCAGTCTGTCCCGGGCCTGAGCCAGTAACGTAAAGGCGCTGAGCTGGCTGTCATAGTCGTCTGCTTTTTCTGGGATCGACATCAGGCCACGTAACTCGAGGTTGGGCAGTGAGATAATTTCGGCAGCCAGTGCGGCTAATTCGTCAAATTCCACGCCGGATTTCGAGGCTTCGCCGCTGGTATTAACCTGAAGCAGGATTTTCAGCGGCGGCAGATTGTCCGGGCGCTGCTCACTGAGGCGGCGGGCAATTTTAGCGCGGTCGACTGAATGAACCCAGTCGAAGTGCTCTGCAACGGGCCGGGTTTTGTTGGACTGAATCGGACCGATAAAGTGCCAGCTCAGGGCCAGATCCGGTTTGGTGGCAGCAAAGTGCTGGATCTTATCCACGCCTTCCTGCACATAGTTTTCACCGAATGCCAGCTGTCCGGCAGCGATGGCTTCGGAAATGGCGCTGACCGGTTTGGTTTTACTCACTGCCAGCAGTTGTACGGAATCCGCGCGGCGCCCGCATTTCTCACAGGCCTCGCAGATCTCCTGAGTGACCTTTGTAATGTTTTGTCTGATACTACTCATAATTGATTCTTAGGGGAAAATATATGGATATCACCGAGCTACTGGACTTTAGTGTAAAGCATAATGCCTCCGATCTGCACCTCTCTGCGGGGGTATCGCCGATGATCCGGGTGGACGGTGATGTCAGAGCGCTCAGTATCCCGCCTTTCAGCCATGAAACGGTGCACCGGCTGATTACAGATATTATGGATGATGCGCAGCGCCGGGAATTTGAAGAGCACCTCGAAGTTGATTTTTCTTTTGCTCTGCCGGATGTCGGACGTTTCCGGGTCAATGCCTTTCAGCAGTCCCGGGGCTGCGCTGCAGTTTTCCGTTCAATTCCGGTGACGGTTCCGTCACTGGAATCGCTGGGTGTTCCTGAAGTGTTTTATCAGATTGCCAGGAGCCAGCGCGGCCTGGTACTGGTCACCGGGGCCACGGGTTCGGGCAAGTCCACCACGATTGCGGCGCTGGTGGATCATATAAATTCTCTTTCCCACCGTCATATCCTGACGATTGAGGATCCGATCGAGTTTATCCATGCAAGCAAACGCTGTCTGATCAATCAGCGCGAAGTCCACCGGGACACCCACAGTTTTCAGAATGCCCTGCGTTCGGCGTTGCGGGAAGATCCGGATGTCATTATGGTCGGCGAGCTGCGCGATCAGGAGACCATCCGGCTTGCGCTGACGGCCGCTGAAACCGGCCATCTGGTGCTGGGCACCCTGCATACCAGCTCGGCGGCGAAAGCGATCGATCGCATCATTGATGTCTTCCCCGGGAATGACAAAGCGATGGTCCGTTCCATGCTGTCGGAATCGCTGCGGGCGGTGATTGCACAGTCGCTGCTGAAATGTCCTGCTGGCGGCAGGGTCGCGGCTCATGAAATCATGCTGGCGACGCCGGCGATCCGTAACCTGATCCGGGAAGACAAAGTCGCGCAGATGTATTCGATGATCCAGACCGGTGCCGGTCTGGGAATGCAGACCATGGAGCAGGCCGTCAACCGGCTGCTGGCACAGGGGCTGGTGGAACCCGATGAAGTGCTCCGGGTGACCGAGCGGACTCAGGGGCTGTAGACAGGAAAGACTTATGGAACTTGCAAGCATTCTGGCACAAATGGCGGCGGATCAGGCATCGGATCTGTATCTCACGGTTTCTGCACCCTGCCAGCTGAAAATCAGCGGTCAGCTGAGTGCTGTCGGGCCTTGCCTGACCGCTGATGAAGTTGAGCGTTTGTGTCAGCAGGCTATGTCAGCCAGTCAATGGCAGACGTTTGTGGCTACGAAAGAAGCTAATTTTGCACTGGTCCGGGAAGGGCATCGTTTCCGTATCAGTGCGTTCTGGCAGCGGGAACAGCCGGGCATGGTGATCCGGCGCATCGAGAGCATGATTCCGGATGTCGACGCTCTGACCCTGCCGGAGCCGATGAAAGCAATGGCGCTGGCAAAGCGCGGACTGGTGCTGGTGGTCGGGGCAACGGGTTCGGGAAAATCAACTTCAATGGCTGCGCTGACCGGTTACAGAAACCGGAACCGCAGCGGACATATTCTGACCGTCGAAGATCCGATTGAATTTATTCATCAGCACGACCGTTGTATCGTGACCCAGCGTGAAGTCGGACTGGATACCGAAAGCTATGAAGTCGCCCTGAAAAACTCCCTGCGGCAGGCGCCGGATATGATCCTGATCGGTGAGATCCGAAACCAGGAAACCATGGAATATGCCCTGAACTTTGCAGAAACCGGCCATCTTTGCATGGCAACTCTGCATGCAAACAATGCCAATCAGGCACTGGAGCGGATCCTGCATCTGGTGCCCAGGGAACGGCGGGAGCAGTTGTTGTTCGATTTATCCCTGAATCTGAAAGGGATCCTGGCGCAGCAGTTGATCCCGGACAGTCACGGCGCCGGGCGTCATGCTGCCTTTGAGCTGATGATCAATACCCCCAGAATTTCGGATCTGATCCGAAGAAATGCCCTGCATGAGCTGAAAGAAACGATGGCCAAAGGAAAAGAGCAGGGCATGCAGACTTTTGATCAGTCTTTGTATGCATTGTATCAGGCCGAAAAGATCAGTGAATCGGACGCTTTGGCCCATGCCGATTCTGCCAATGATGTCCGGTTGATGATCAAACTGGGTCAGTCCGGTCAGACCGCATCCGGGCATAGTCTGGCGGGAGTCTCTATTCGTTTTGACTGAGAGCCGGCAATGTACAAGCGGCTCCCTGTACAGCTTATTCAGTTTTGGGGCACCCATGATCCCAAAGCTGATCAGGCTACAGACATCGGCTTTTGCTGACATCATTGTTAATTATTTGTGATCGCATCGTTGATTTCAAAATAACCATCTTGAGCGCGAAGTGTTCTCTCTTTATATGTATATACAAATAACATGGAGAGGGAGTCAATCAAATGGAACAATCACAGGCCCGTGCCGGGATATCGGATACCCTGGCGCGATTCCGGTTGCTGGTACTCAGCGCTGTCGGAATCTTTTTCTTTTTCATTCCAGTCACCCTGAACGGAAAGTCGACCATTCCGCTGGATCACCTGGTCAGCCAGATCAAAGGGTGGCTGGGCAGCGGCGTGGCCTGGTATGCTCTGGGCATGATTGTCGTGGGTGCCATTTATCCGTTTGTGACCGGTCAGTGGTCGAAAAGTCTGACGGATAAAATATTCTCAGTGCTGAAAGTTCTGGGGGCTGCAGCCGCGCTGATGGCGGTGACCGGAGCAGGCCCTGAGTTTCTGCACAGTAAAGATATGCTGCCGTTTCTTTTCGAGAAGCTGGTGATCTCGGTCGGACTGATTGTGCCTGTCGGGGCTGTGTTTCTGTCTTTTCTGGTCAGTTACGGCTTGCTGGAACTGATTGGCATTCTGGTGCAGCCGGTGATGCGGCCGATCTGGCGGACACCGGGCCGTTCAGCGATTGATGCGGTTGCTTCCTTCGTCGGCAGCTATTCGCTGGGATTGCTGATCACGAATCGTGTATACAAATCAGGCCAGTATTCGGCGAAAGAGGCGGCGATCATTGCGACGGGGTTCTCGACAGTTTCAGCCACCTTTATGATCATTGTGGCGAAGACGCTGGATCTGATGGCGGTATGGAACCTGTATTTCTGGGGGACGCTGGTGATCACCTTCATCGTCACGGCAATCACTGTGCGGTTGCCGCCACTCCGGGGAATGGATGAGTCGGTTCGTGATCCGGAACCGGAAGCCGGGCGAGACGGGCGTCTGCAGACGGCGTATCAAACTGGCATGGATGTGGCGCGCCAGGCGCCGGCACTGGGGAGCAGCATGCTGTCGACCATCAAAGATGGTTTGCTGATGACGATTGCCATTCTGCCGTCCATTATGTCGGTGGGTCTGATTGGCCTGCTGGTTGCCAAGTACACCCCGGTTTTTGACTGGCTGGGTTACCTGTTTTATCCGTTCACCGCGATTTGGGGGATTGAGGGCGCGAAAGCGCTGGCGCAGGCTTCTGCATCCGGGCTGGCGGAGATGTTCCTGCCGGCACTCTTACTGCGTGAAGCGGATATGGTGGTTCGCATGGCGGCGGCGGTGGTTTGTGTATCCAGTGTCCTGTTCTTTTCGGCCTCAATTCCGTGCATCCTGTCGACTTCGATTCCGCTGAGTGTGGGGCGTCTGGTCGTGGTCTGGTTTATCCGCACGGCACTCAGTCTGCTGCTGGCGATTCCGTTTGCTCTTTTGGTCGCCGGACAGATGTAGCGTCGTATTTTCACCTGCAATAAAAACAGCCCCGGCACACATGTGTTCGGGGCTGTTTCGATTCGGGGGGGTGTGCAGCTTTCAGTGCTTTGGGTCACCTATGATCCAAAAGCCTTCAGGGCTGTACAAAGAAAATCAGTACAAGCCGATTACCCGTATTGCTGTTCAAACCAGCTTTCTAAGATAACGACCGCGGACTGAGAGTCTATATTGCCTTTGCTCAGAGAGCGATAGCCACCCCGGGCAAACAGATCCGAACGGGCTTCCACTGTGCTCAGGCGTTCATCGTGCAGCTCAACCTGGCAACCGAACCGGCCATGCAGGCGGTTGGCAAATTTTCGGGCACGTGGGGTGATGCTGTCCAGCTCTTCACCATATACGTCCAGCGGCAGACCCACGACCACCAGATCCGGCTGCCATTCCTTGAGCAGTTTTTCAATGGCTTCCCAGCTCGGGATACCGTCATTGGCTTTCAGCGCGGCAAGCGGATTGGCCGTGCCCGTCAGCTCCTGGCCGATCGCGGCGCCAATGCTTTTCACGCCATAGTCAAAGGCGAGTACGGTGCGTGATGTGCTCATGAATGTCCTACTTCTGTCGATAAATTGGCTGAATGAATGCCCAGTTTGGCGACTGCTTTTTCCCAGCGCTCACTGATTGGGGTTTCGAAAACCACTTCCGGGTCTGCTTCCATGGTCAGCCAGCTGTTTTCAGCCAGCTCCTGCTCGAGTTGTCCGGCCGTCCAGCCGGCATAGCCCAGGGCGACCAGAAACTGACTCGGTTCATCCTTCGTTCCCAAAAGCGGCAGAATATCTTTGGACGTGGTCATTTTGAGCTCATCAGTCAGATCCAGACTGGAGCTGTAATTCGCTTTGCTGTTATGCAGCACAAACCCGCGGTCGCCAGCTACCGGGCCACCGATCATCACAGGTTTTTTCAGGCTGTCCGGATGCGCCAGCGGCAGCTCACGCTCCACTTCGATCTGTTCCAGCATGCTGCCGACCGACACATCAATCGGCAGGTTGATGACAATACCCATGGCACCTTCGTCGTTGTGCTCGCACACATAGACCACACTGCGTTTGAAGTGTGGATCCTGCAGACTGGGCATGGCCACCAGAAAATGATTGGTGAGATTCATCATTCAGTCCTTACAACAAGCGCTCATAGTTACAGTATGAGGACTATTTGGCTTAAATGGTATGTCTGGCCGAGGTGTTGTCAGAAGTCTCAAGCGAATCCTTGGTCATATATTTGACAACACACTCAGGCACAGTGTTCCGGTTAAGCGTCTTTCAGACGACGTTCAATGGCATCCATCAGTTTTCCGGTGATGGAGATATCGTAAGCGGCTTCGATTTCGCGGATACAGGTCGGGCTGGTGACATTAATTTCTGTCAGTTTGTCGCCAATCACATCCAGACCCACAAAAATCAGGCCTTTTTCTTTCAGGACCGGCGCCACGGCTTCAGCAATCTGACGGTCTGTGTCACTCAGCGGGCGGGGTTCGCCACGACCACCGGCAGCCAGGTTACCGCGGGTTTCACCTTCTGCCGGAATCCGGGCCAGACAGTAAGGCATTGGTTCACCGTCAACCACCAGAATTCGCTTGTCCCCGTTGCTGATGTCCGGCACGAATGTCTGGGCCATGCAGTAGAACTGGCCGTGGTTGGTCAGGGCTTCGATGATCACCGACAGGTTCGGATCTCCTTGTTTGACACGGAAAATCGAAGAGCCGCCCATGCCATCCAGTGGTTTCAGGATCATATCGCCATGCGTTTCATAGAACGCACGGATCTTGTCATCGCGCCGGGTGACGAGCGTCGTCGGTGTCAGCTCCGGGAACCAGGCGGTAAACAGCTTTTCGTTACAGTCACGCAGGCTTTGTGGTTTGTTGACGATCAGTGTGCCTTGTTCTTCTGCGCGCTCCAGAATATAGGTGGCGTAGATGTATTCGGTGTCGAACGGCGGGTCTTTTCGCATCAGGACCGCATCCAGGTCGCTCAGGGCAATTTCCTGCTCGCCATGGAAGGTGAACCAGTCGTTTGGATCTTCTTTCAGGGTGACGATTCGGGTGCGGGCCAGCGCTTTCCCCTGTTCCAGTGACAGGTCGGCCATTTCCATGTAGTGGATTTCCCAGCCACGGCGCTGCGCTTCCAGCATCATCGCAAAACTGGAATCTTTCTTGATGTTAATGGACTGGATGGGATCCATCACAATACCCAATTTGATCATGTGTTTCTCCTTGGTTAGCCGAGATCGCCAAAGCGAACCTGTAGCGCAGTCATTGCCGTCATGGCGGCGGTTTCGGTTCTGAGGACCCGCGGGCCCAGCAGCACTTCGCTGAACTGGTAGTTTTCGGTCATGCTGATTTCCTGCTCCGACAGACCGCCTTCCGGGCCAATCAGCAGACGAACACGGGAAACCGGGGCGGGCAGGGTATTAATGGAATATTGGGCTCTTGGGTGCAAATTCAACTTCAGGCCGTCAAATTCTTCCGCACACCAGTCTTCCAGTTTCATGATCGGGCGGATTTCCGGAACCACGTTGCGGCCGCACTGTTCACAGGCACTGATGGCGATCTTTTGCCATTGGGATAGTTTCTTATCAAATCTGTCCTGGCTTAGTTTGACGCCGCAGCGTTCAGAAATCAGCGGGGTAATGCTGCTGACACCCAGTTCAACGGACTTCTGGATAGTGAATTCCATCTTCTCACCCCGGGATATGACCTGGCCCAGATGTAGTTCCAGCGGGGATTCCACATTGTTTTCACAGCGTTCGCTGATCTCAACTTCCACCCGCTTTTTACCGGCTTCGGTAATCACGGCCGGAAATTCAGCATTGCTGCCGTCAAACAGCAGGACGTCCTGACCTGGTTGCATGCGCATGACGCGGCCCACATGATTGGCGGCGTCGTCACTTAATGTCACTTTTCCGCTTGCAGGCAGCGGTTCAGGATGGAAAATACGTGGCACTCTCATATTCGATTCATTGGCTGTGAAGATAATGTCTGGCGCCAGTATATCAATCTTGATGACAATGTATCGAACATTGCTTGTGGCGGATTGAAAAACGACGACATTGCCGGTGATGGGCTATCCGGCACAGCCTGGAACTGAAATCCGGCTCAATGATAATGTTTCAGCTCAAAAATAAGGGAAGAAATTAAGCAATCTATTGCACTTTCAATTAGATTGCTGGCGTGATTGCATTTGGGACACACAAAGAACAATGTCAAAAAAACAAAAATTACAACGGCTGAGCATCATTGCGGCAGCCATGCTGGTCATTGCAGGTTGTGGCGGTAGTAAATCCGGGGACAGAAGCCTGAACCAGAGTGGCGATCCGCGCCTGGAAGATTTGCAGCCTTATCTGGCAGACAGCCTCTACGCACAATCTGCCATAGACTGTGCCGTGATCTACAAACAGGGGCAGTCCTGTCAGATGCAGGACATCGCCCCGCTGGGCTATCAGACATCCGGCGATCTGACTCCGGATGATATCGCCGGGCGATTGCTGGTTTCACATTCGTGGATGGGTGACAGTTTCATGGATGTGGTCCGGGAATTACCGCAGGATGTATTGAATCTGTTTAAGCCGCTCAATGTCATTGTGCTGAGCTTTGAAGTTCGACCGTCTTTTTATCACAGCGCGACAGCCGGGATGTATATCGATCCGCGTTATCTGTGGCGGGATGTGGTGGAATGGAATGATATTTATCAGCAGGATGATTACCGGTCCGGTTTTTCAGACAGCCAGCGCTTTATTGCTTTGCAGCGTTATGTTGATCCGGCCAGCGGTGAATATGTGACTTACAGTAATACCTACAATGAGTTCAGCAACGCCTGGCGATCGGCTGCTGAAATCAAACCGGGGTTGTTGCGGTTACTCACCCATGAACTGGCCCATGCCAATGACTTTCTGCCGCCGGAGCTGCTCAGCAGCCTGGATGCATCGACCAGCATTCTCACCAACATCAACCGGAATAAATCCAGTCAAATTCATCAGAGACTGAACCAGGACTATGCGCTTGAATCGGATGATTTGACTCAGGCTGCCAACAGCTATTTCGGCGGTTCATCGGTTCAGAAAATTTTGACGCCGGAACAGGCCGGGGCCGCATTTGAGCCTGACGGCGCCGCAGAATTCTATGGTTACTATACCGCAGAGGAAGATGTCGCCATGTTGTTTGAAGCCTACATGATGTGGCGCGAGTATGGCGTGGTGTCGGATGTCGGCTTTACGACGGTACCGGCAAGGTCGGATTATAATTGCGATGATTTGATTCTCGGCTGGGGGCAGCGTAACCGGCTGGCGCAGGACGAGGTGGCTCCAAGGGCCAAGCTGGTGTCAGAAGCGATCTTACAGCAGAACCTGACAGCCGAGTTTGTGCCGATCACTTCTGCAACGCCGGTTGACTTACCTTACGGGGATGGCTGGTGTCAGTCCCGGACTGCTGTAATGTCAGCTCGGTTTGAACGGCTCTCAGGTGCTCAGCCAGCGATGGAGCATCACAGGCGGTATCAGGAAGAAATGCTTCGCGAGTGATTGTTGCGGGGCAGAAAAAGGACGGCTGAGCCGGAGAGCCCAGCCGTTGTTCTGAACTACAGACCAGCCTGCCGGCAGGCCTCCATTACGAAGCGGTTATGCTGCTTCTGGATACCAGCGATGCGGCGGTCCCGTTCACATTCCCAGGCACTGACCGGATAGGTCTTGTGCCAGGCCTGCATCAGCTGACGCTGGTTTTTGGCCAGCCGGAATCGGTATTCCTGCTCCATGTAGAGATAAGTTCGCGCAATGGCGCCTCGTGCGCGCTGCGGCGGATCAACCCGGCGGTTTTTGAAATCAACTTTGATGTCGCACTGGCCGTAGTTGGCTCCCTCATTGTCTTTCCATGGGGTAAAGCGGAAGTTCGAGCGGTCGCCGTTTACTTCGCCAATTGCCGGGGTCAGGTTGTGCATGTCGGCTTCCATGCGGTTGAAGAGCGGATCTTTCCGGCAGTTCTTCCGGCCGCCGTCCTGCCAGCATTGTAACTGATGGCCAAACTGCCAGGCGGGGACCACATGTTCCCATTCGATACGGCTGGCCCGCTTTGCCTGCTTCCGAACCTGATAGCCGCAGCTGTTCAGATCGGGAACACCTTTCTTGCCGTGCCAGTCAATCCGGCAGCCGCAGTAAAAACTTTCGTTGTGGTCCTGATAAATCTTGACCAGTAACTTCTTGGCTTTGGCAAATGACTCAGGCGGGTTGGCATAGACAACCTGTGGGAGGAGGCTGAGGCTCAGCAGTGAGCCGGCCAGGACCCATTTCAACTTGGTGAACATGATACATCCGGTGACTGATATAAGGGATGATGATGTTATCAGTACCGAATTTATTTAGAAGTGTTTCACGTTATGTCTGTGTAAAACATCAAGATATTGAATTGGGTGCGGCAGACATCAAATTCCCAGAGGTTGGGGATGGTGTCTTCGCTGCCAGTAAGGCATGCCGGGCCAGCGCTGTTCCTGCAGATAGTAGTGCCGGTGATGATCCAGATACCGTTGCCAGACTGATGTGATTTGAGCGCTGTGGGTATGACTGAGCGCAGTCAGTGCTTCCGGATGATTGAGTCCGGTATCCACAAGCTGTTCCGCCAGCTGCATGGCCGTTGCCATGGCATTGAACATTCCCTGCGAGGACAGCGGGTTAAAGCTGCAGGCGGCATCACCGATGGCCGCCCAGCGGAATCCGGCGACTTGCTTGAGGCGTGTGGTATTGGCGGAGGTTTTGCCGTGCAGTTGCCACTGTTTTTGCGGCGCCGGACTGGCGGCAAGCAACCCGGCAATATCTTTCTGTGTCCGGGCCATCTGAAAAAAGCGTTCATCATCAAGATGTAAACCATGTCTGAGCAGATCCGCATCGGTTTGCAGCGCCAGTACCCGACGCTGACCCGGTAACCGGGCACTGTACCACCAGCCGTATTCGCAGGCACTCAGCGTTGCCATGCGATCATCACACTCACAAGCCAGACTGGCCCAGATCGCAACCTGTTTGTCGAGTGCCAGACGTCTGATGCCCAGCATGGCGGCAAAGACGCTGCGACGGCCACTGGCATCAATCACAAAGTGGCAGGGTACGGCAGACCGGCTTTCAGCTGTTTCTCCGTGAAGCTGCAACAACCAGCCGTCACGACCTTGCTGAACCGCCACAGGTCTGGCTGGCCACAGGCAGCGGACGTTGCTGGCCATCACATGTTGCCGCAGCCAGTTTTCAAACCCGGCACGGTCGAGCTGCCAGCCCGGTCCGTCCGGGTTCCTGAGGTTGTCATTCATCACACATGCATCGCTGCCCCAGTGACTGCGGATCCCGTGACAGGGAAGATGCAGCGCCTGATGGCGGGTGAAAGCTTCGAGCAGACCGAGTTCGCGCAGAATACGGCCTGCTGCCGGAGGCAGACATTCGCCGATTCTGGCAGGGCATTCAGTGTGTTGGTCGATCAGGACAACATCGAAATGTCGGCTCAGGGCCAGTGCGGCGATACAACCGCCAATCCCTGCGCCGATCACTGCGATTTGCGTCTGGATAATTTGCGTCAAAATTTTTTCCTGCAGTGAGGCGGGCGTGGAGTTCAGCCACGCCCGGTGCAAGGACTCAGTCCGATTTAAATTTCCCCGGGAAATTCACGCCAAAGCGACTGACTTTCTCGATCACACCGAGATCAATGCGTGAACGGACACTCGGTGTCGTCGGCTGAATGTTGTCCCGGCCGTGGCGATCCGGCACCAGATTCCGTGCCAGTTCAGCCACTGTCTGCAATCGGCCGGTATCCGTGATTTCTGCACTGTCAGCCAGTTCACTCACGGCATGATCTTTGGCGGTGATCCCCACCTGCATTATGGCAGGGAAGTTCGGATCACCCGCAACACCCGGGCGGCCCTGAACTACGGCCAGCTGATTGAAATTGAAGATCATACTGTTGATCTGTGCCGTATACGTGGGCGGCTGACCGTACAGGGGCAGGGCATCGAGCCAGTCAGTCCGGTAATTGAAAGCCTGAATCCGGGTTTGCTCATCCAGATTGGGGTCCAGCGTTTCCTGATAACGGGTGGTATCCAGAATATTGTTCGGCACCCGGGCCGGCCAGAAGGTCGGCAGGTAAGGGTCATACTTGGAGGTGTACCCGTCGCGGCAACTGGCGGTATCGGTCTGCCAGGGAATCGCCATCCAGCGGGTGATCCCGCCCGGGACCTGACCGCCGAGCAGCGGCCCTTGCGCCAGCGTGATGATATCGCTGTTCATCAGAGGGCCGTAGTAGGTGGTGTCTTTACGGATCCCTTCGCTTGCATGCTTGAGGCGGAACGGCGCCATGTACATTCCGGCGGTACGCATCGGCCAGGTCATTTCACAGCCGGGGTGAAAGGCATCTGCAAGACAGAATTCCAGCGCGCCCCGGGTCAGCATCTCTGGCTGTTCCGCCACCGGGACTTTGTCGATGTCATCGGGTTCAGCTGCGTGCGGGCAGATCTGCGGGTCGACATAGTCGGGAATAAAGTCGCCTTGCACCCATTGATCCAGAAACGCCAGTTGCAGCTCAGACAGCGTGGCATGCTGACGTTTAGAGCCTGACGGCGGGATGGTAATCGCATCGCCATAGAGCCAGGGCCACAGCTGGGCGGCCTGCGCGCCGGGCTGACCATAGCGGCGAAAGTTATTGGAGATGGTCCGCCGCAGCTCGGTATAGGCCGGAGACGGATCGCTGAGCTTGGCGAGCCATGCCGGTGTCGTGTAGTCGAACTGACCGCCGTGACCGAAAGCCGCGGCAAAACCGGCGTTGACCCATTGCAGGTTGGTCATGCGCGCAAAGATCGGCAGGATATCTTTCCGAAACGACGGACGGGGCGGGCGGGTGAGCATTCCGGCGTTCACCGCTACCGAACGCATCAGATCCCACATGGTCCGTACCGATTTCTGCATGGGTGCGTAATCCGGTGGCGCACAGACGACCCAGGCCGGATCAACCTGAAGGGTGACACCCAGATATTCGACTTCAGCAGTGACCGGGCCGTCAGAGATATCATCGTGCCAGCCTTCATTGTTGGCAAAGGTAATGGCGATATCGCCGTTGATATTGCGCGAGATCCCTTTGCCGCCCAGGACAATCAGGCGGCCCTTTTTATCGGTTTTCAGCTCACCCAGATAGACGGACTCGTCCATGAACTTGCCGACAAATTCGGGACCTTTCTTTACCCCGGCCTCGTCCAGTTGCTGGGCTCCGCCGTCGATCAGCAGACGGCGGCGATCAGCCACATTGTTGTTGCGCAGCAGCGAAGGCGGTGCATGTTCGGCCTCCGGAATATCCAGCGCGAGCTGGAATTCGTACCAGGAGGACTTCTGATTGGCCAGATGGACGCGCCACTTAAGTTTTGCGTTGTCCATGGTCAGCTCTTTGACGGCTTTGCCAGCAGCATTCAGACCATAAACCCGGAACTGAGCCGCCTGACGTTTCAGCAGACCACGGGCATCCCGGTAGGCATCTTCTTCCAGCCGGGGCCTGGGATTAGGGACCAGCGGGCCGATAAAATATTCGTCGCTGCCGCCGACCCGCATAATGCCGATGGGCGGATAAATCGCGGCCCGGACAATGCAGTCGATGTCTTCATCGGTGTTGCCGGTGAACTTTGGGTCGATGCGATCCGGCTCATTCATCTGCTGTCCGTTGGCCAGATGGCGTGTGTCGGCACTGGCCTGATAAACCACTTTACGGGCCTGTGCAATGGAGCCCAGCGGTTCATGTTCAGGCAGGGTGCGCCAGATGTTAAAGGCAAGGTTACGGCCAAACTCAGCCTGACCGATGGCCGTGATTTCCTGCTTTGGCAGCGTGAGCGTGGCGACCGGGATAAAAGGGCTTTCAGATTCCGGCCAGACGACCTGAGCGTCGTCCAGCGGCATAGTTGCCGGATCGGTGCGCAACTGCACTTCAAACAGGAAGCGGCTTTCGTCCTGACGCAGGCGGTTTTGCAGATCCTGCGCCAGATAATCGCGGCTGTTGCTGGGGGCGCCGTGATAGGTGTCCAGCGGTGTGAGACGGTATTTGACCACCTGGCTGTCGCCGAGTTTGAAAGGCAGAATGGCCCAGTAGCTGGCACTCAGACAACTGGCCTCGACTTTGGACATGGCATTGATGATCTCATGGACCTTGGGATGTTTTTCCAGATAGGCCGGGTAGTCACCGTCAATGACACCAGCTGTGGTAAAGGCACACATCTGAGCCGCATCGCGGGCAAAGAAACGGTCGATGTTCTGCATGATGAAATCGGCATTATCACTGTCACCGAGCAGCTTGGGACCGGGGACCCCGAACAGTTTGATCCCGACGCCCAGCGTGGTGTGCAGATCCGGCGCGCTGGGTGAGGTGTCACTGGAAAAACGCAGCACACATTCATACCGGCTGCCGCTGAAGATACCAATTTTCAGAGCTTCCGGAATATCCCGGTGGATATCAAAATGTCCGTAGGCGATGCCGTGTTGTTTGCGGAAAACGGCACGTTCCGCAGGCTGTTGGCCGCGTTCGATACGGGTCTTTTGCCCCATCTCGACAAACATTTCTTTCAGTCTCTGAGTGGCCAGCGTGATGTCAGCGTAGTGGTCGCCGCCCGTCCAGCACTCGACGTCATTGGCATCGGGCGCTTTGTCGATGTTCTTCAGGACATATTGAGGATTGACCAGCTCACCATGTTGCTTGCTGTGTTTTTGCTTCTCTTTGTCTTTCTTTTTCTTGTGCGTCATGGCGGTTTCCATTGGGTTGACATGCCGTGTCAGGTAACCGCAACAAAGCCAGCGTATTTTCTGGAGTGAGTCCCATGACTGGGAGGATCGGTCCGCTCAAGACTGAGCCAATGTTTACCTGTGATTTTGGTTGAACCTGAGAAGGGTATGCCACTTGTGGCATTCAGGTCGTTGAAAAGTATAGTCAGGGAAGTGGGGAAGACCAATTGCGGCTGGTGTTTGTGTGACAGACGCGCCGGCGTCAGCCATCAGCGGTCCGGACGCAATGGCTGGTGGCATTGAGTGCAATGATAAATCGCCTGCTGTCGCATTACTTTATTGTGCCGTCTGAGGGTCAGCTGGTGTTCCCGGCACTGGCAGCGATAGCAGAAGGTTTGTCCGGAGACCGAAGTAACATCAAAACTGTGCGTGGTTCGGGCCGGGACATGAAAAATATCTGTCATCATCCGCTGCCACTCCGTTCCGTGGGGTTTGACCCGGCCATAGCAGGCAAATGTCAGCAGGTGAGCCAGTTCATGAGGAACGACTTCTTCCAGGAACGCCTGGGGATTTTCGGCCATCAGGACCGGATTGTATCGGATCTCCCAGCTTTGCAGCCGGGCGCTGCCTGCGCTCTTGCCGCGCTGGGTAAAGCGAATGGCCGGATCCGGAAATTGTCTGCCCAGTTTTTGCTCTGCCAGCCGCAGGCAGGCGAGGGTACGTTCAATGATGGCTTGCTGAAGTGGGTTCATGGAGCTGACGGGTCATAAAACAAGGCGGACAGTATGAAAGGTCTGGTGTTTTTTTTCCAGTCTGTCCGGCACGATCAGCTTAAGGGACATGAGTGGTCAAAAGCTTCAGAAGCTGCACACGAATGCCTGTTCAGCTTTTGGTGCGATTGGGTTGCTGGTGTTAAAAAGCTAAAAAGTATTTTTGAAACAGTTGCTTATGTTGTTTTGGTTTGGGTTTGATCAGATTCTGATGCTTTTGGAATATCGGTGTCCCAAAGCGGAAAGAGCTGTACGGTACAGCGAACAGCAATGAAAAAGGAAGCCGAAGCTTCCTTTTTCACGAGTAAGAATAACAGCCGGGCTGCGATTACTTAATGTTTGCGTAATCGCGCAGCAGGTCGGCTTTGTCAGTTTTTTCCCAAGGGAACTCTTCGCGACCAAAGTGACCGTAAGCAGCCGTCTTCTTGTAGATAGGCTGCAGCAGATCCAGCATTTCGATCAGGCCGTACGGGCGCAGGTCGAAGTGGTGGCGAACGGCTTCAACAATCAGGTCGTGAGAAACTTTCTCAGTCCCGAAGGTTTCCACCATGATAGACGTTGGATCTGCAATACCAATCGCATAAGACAGCTGGATTTCACAACGGTCCGCCAGACCGGCAGCCACGATGTTTTTCGCAACATAACGTGCTGCGTAAGCGGCACTACGGTCTACTTTCGATGGATCTTTACCAGAGAATGCACCACCACCGTGACGGGCTGCGCCGCCGTAGGTATCTACGATGATTTTACGGCCAGTCAGACCACAGTCACCCATTGGACCGCCAATCACAAAGCGACCGGTTGGGTTGATGAAGTATTTGGTGTCTTTGTTCAGCCACTCAGATGGCAGGACCGGCTTGATAATTTCTTCCATCACCGCTTCCTGCAGTACAGGCAGTTCAATGCTGTCGCAGTGCTGCGTTGACAGAACCACAGCATCAACACCGACGATTTTGCCGTTGTCATAGGCAAAAGTGACCTGGCTTTTCGCGTCCGGACGCAACCAAGGCAGAGTGCCGTTTTTACGGACTTTGGCCTGACGCTCAACCAGACGGTGTGCATAAGTGATTGGTGCCGGCATCAGCACTTCAGTTTCGTTGGTTGCGTAACCAAACATAATTCCCTGATCACCTGCACCCAGCTCTTTCGGGTCTTCACGGTCAACACCCTGGTTGATATCCGGAGACTGTTTACCGATCGCGCTCAGGACAGCACAAGAGTTGGCATCAAAGCCCATGTCTGAATGGGTGTAGCCGATTTCGCGTACGGTCTGACGGGTCAGTTCTTCAATATCAACCCAGGCAGAGGTTGTGATTTCACCGCCAACCATGACCATACCGGTCTTGACGTAAGTCTCACACGCAACACGTGCTTTCGGGTCTTGTTCTAAGATCGCATCCAGGACTGCATCTGAGATCTGGTCTGCAATTTTATCTGGATGGCCTTCCGATACCGACTCAGAAGTAAACAGGTGTTTCGCCATGAGTATTCTCACTATCTGAAAAAACTTAAAAGAGGTCGGAGGTGTGAAATTAGTCAGTCTGAGTGAATATTCATCAGTCTGTATGTATAGAGCTACCTCCGTCTAGACGGCTATAATAACTTGTATGGGATCAAAATCAACAATAAGTAGAAATTAGATATAGATTGTCCAAATACTTCCGTTAATCGCGGCATCGGTGAAAGGTCTGGATGATTATATCGCGAGCATGAATTTTACTGGTTCATCATTCCGAGATTCTGGTTTGCTTACCGGGTTATGCCTTGAGAGAATCTGCTTCCGCTTTGCCTGATACCGACATTTGCCGTTGTCAGGGATGGCTGATACTTCCCCGATAAACAAGAATAATGAAGTTGGAGCAGACATGTCTTCTCGTAAAGTACTTGCGAATGCTATCCGTGCCCTGAGCATGGACGGTGTACAACAGGCGAACTCCGGTCACCCGGGCGCACCGATGGGTATGGCGGATATCGCCGAAGTTCTGTGGCGTGACCACCTGAACCACAACCCGCAAAACCCGAACTGGGCTGACCGCGACCGCTTCGTGCTGTCCAACGGCCACGGCTCCATGCTGATTTACTCCCTGCTGCACCTGAGCGGTTACGCGCTGTCCATTGACGACCTGAAAAACTTCCGTCAGCTGCATTCAAAAACACCGGGTCACCCGGAGTATGGCTACGCGCCGGGTATCGAAACCACCACCGGCCCGCTGGGTCAGGGCATCACCAATGCTGTGGGTATGGCGATTGCTGAGAAGTCTCTGGCAGCTCAATTTAACCGCGACGGCCACGACATCGTTGACCACTACACCTATGCGTTCCTGGGCGACGGCTGTCTGATGGAAGGGATTTCTCACGAAGCTTGCTCTCTGGCCGGTACCCTGGGTCTGGGCAAACTGATCGCGTTCTGGGATGACAACGGCATTTCTATCGACGGTCACGTGGAAGGCTGGTTCTCTGACGATACACCAAAACGCTTTGAAGCGTACGGCTGGCACGTGATCCCTGCGGTTGACGGCCACGATGCTGCAGCAATCAACGCAGCGATTGAAGCCGCGAAAGCAGACCCTCGTCCAACGCTGATCTGTACCAAAACCATCATCGGTTTCGGTTCTCCGAACAAAGCCGGTTCTCACGACTGTCACGGTGCCCCGCTGGGTCACGACGAAATCGCAGCAGCCCGTGAATTCCTGGGCTGGCAGCATGGTCCGTTCGAAATCCCTGCTGACGTTTACGCAGATTGGGATGCCAAAGAAGCGGGCGAAGCGAAAGAAGCAGCATGGAATGAAAAGCTGGCTGCTTATGAAGCCGCTTACCCAGAACTGGCTGCAGAATTCAAACGTCGTGTAAACGGCGAACTGCCAGCACAATGGGAAGCAGAAGCAAGCAAGATCATTGCTGATCTGCAAGCCAACCCGGCGAACATCGCCTCCCGTAAAGCTTCTCAGAATGCGCTGGAAGCCTTCGGTCAGATCCTGCCTGAGTTCATGGGTGGTTCTGCAGACCTGGCACCTTCGAACCTGACTATGTGGTCTGGCTCGAAGTCGCTGACGGCTGATGATGCATCCGGTAACTACATCCACTACGGTGTGCGTGAGTTCGGGATGACGGCCATCATCAACGGTATCGCACTGCACGGTGGTTTCGTCCCTTACGGCGCAACCTTCCTGATGTTCATGGAATATGCCCGTAACGCGATGCGTATGGCTGCCCTGATGAAAGTTCAGAACATTCAGGTATACACCCACGACTCCATTGGTCTGGGTGAAGACGGCCCGACGCACCAGCCGGTTGAGCAAATGGCTTCTCTGCGCCTGACGCCAAACATGAGCACCTGGCGTCCGTGTGACCAGGTTGAATCTGCGATGGCGTGGAAACTGGCCATCGAGCGCAAAGACGCGCCAACCGCGCTGATTTTCTCGCGTCAGAACCTGGCTCAGCAAGAGCGCAGCGAACAGCAGGTTGCTGATATCGCAAAAGGTGGTTACATCCTGAAAGACTGCGCAGGCAAACCTGAGCTGATCCTGATTGCCACCGGTTCTGAAGTTGAGCTGGCCGTGAACGCAGCGGCTGAACTGAGTGCAGAAGGCAAGCTGGTTCGTGTTGTTTCAATGCCGTCTACCGACGCATTCGACAAGCAAGATGCGGCTTACCGTGAATCTGTGCTGCCATCTGACGTGACTGCCCGTATCGCCATTGAAGCCGGTATTGCCGACTTCTGGTACAAGTACGTTGGCTTTGACGGTCGCATCATCGGCATGACCAGCTTCGGTGAATCTGCACCGGCTGGCGAGCTGTTCAAACTGTTCGGCTTTACCACTGAAAACGTGGTGAGCACGGCGAAAGAACTGCTGGCTTAAGCACTACCCGGACCAATTGTTATGCTCAGGTTGCAGAAAAATTATTTCGAAGGTTGAAAAAAAGGCTCCGGAACGGGGCCTTTTTTATCCCGCGAATGTGTGAATCAGATATTTGATATAAGGGACAATAGTGTCGGAGCGGGCGTATTTACTGGATTTGTGACCTCCTCACAGAGAATCATTCTGGGGGGTGAGGCGGGTCACAATTAGGGTGATTCTCGTTAACGCTTGGTATACACTAGAGCGGCTTTTCACTTTTGTAGCACGGATATGACAGTACGAGTCGCAATTAATGGATTTGGCCGTATTGGCCGCAGCATTCTGCGGGCCTTATATGAAAGCGGCAAACATCGCCAGATCAAAGTCGTGGCGGTCAATGAACTGGCTCAGCCGGAATCAATGGCGCATCTGCTCCAGTATGATTCCAGCCATGGTCGTTTTGGCCGTAAAGTGACGCATGATCAGGAGCATCTCTTCGTGGCCGGAGAAGACGGCGAAGATGCGATTCGTATTCTGCACCTGAGTGATATCGAGCTCTTGCCCTGGCGCGATTTAGAAGTGGATATCGTTCTCGATTGCACCGGCATTTTTGGCTCCAGAGCAGATGGCGAAGCCCATCTGAAAGCGGGCGCCCGGCAAGTTCTTTTCTCTCATCCTGCTGCAAATGACATCGATAACACGATTATCTTCGGTGTGAACCACCAGACATTGTCGCCTCAAGACCGCATCGTTTCCAACGGCTCCTGTACGACCAACTGTATCGTCCCTGTAATTAAAGTGCTTGATGATGCCTTCGGCATTGAATCCGGTACTATCACAACCATCCACTCTGCGATGAATGACCAGCAGGTGATCGATGCCTACCACACGGATTTGCGACGGACACGTGCTGCCAGTCAGTCGATTATTCCTGTCGATACCAAACTGCACTTGGGCATAGGTCGTATTTTTCCCAAATTTGCGGACAAATTCGAGGCGATTTCAGTCAGGGTTCCTACAATTAACGTCACCGCGATGGATTTAAGCGTCACCGTCAAAACTAATGTCTCGGTTGATGATGTAAATCAAGCTCTGGCTGAGGCCGCTCGGTGTAAATTGACAGATATCGTCGATTACACCACTGCACCGCTTGTTTCTGTTGATTTCAATCATGATCCCCACAGCGCCATTGTTGATGGTACCCAAACCCGGGTCAGTAACCAGCACCTGCTGAAGCTGCTGGTCTGGTGTGATAATGAATGGGGATTTGCCAACCGTATGCTGGATACGGCGCTGGCGATGTATCAGGCAAGCCACAAACTAAAAGACGTCACAGAATTTCCCAGTCAGGCGAATTCGCAGGGCTGAAAGTATTTATCATTTAAACAGTAAGACTATTGAGAGGACAAACCATGTCTGTAATCAAGATGACTGATCTGGATCTGGCCGGTAAACGTGTACTGATCCGTGCTGATCTGAACGTGCCAGTCAAAGAAGGCAAAGTAACTTCTGATGCACGTATCCTGGCATCTCTGCCAACGATTCAGCACTGCCTGGCGGCAGGTGCTAAGGTAATGGTTACCTCTCACCTGGGTCGTCCGACCGAAGGTGAATACTCGGAAGAATTTTCTCTGCAGCCTGTTGTGAACTATCTGCAGGACGCACTGGATTGTGACGTGAAACTGGCGAAAGACTACCTGGATGGTCTGGAACTGAACACCGGCGAGCTGGTTGTTCTGGAAAACGTTCGCTTCAATGCGGGCGAGAAGAAGAACGATGAAGCGCTGTCCAAGAAATATGCTGCACTGTGCGACATCTTTGTTATGGATGCATTCGGTACCGCGCACCGTGCGCAGGCGTCTACGCATGGCGTCGGCATGTTTGCCCCGGTTGCCTGTGCAGGTCCGCTGCTGGCAGCTGAGCTGGAAGCTCTGGGTAAAGCGCTGGATAACCCGGCTCGTCCAATGGTTGCCATCGTTGGCGGTTCAAAAGTATCGACCAAACTGACCGTGCTTGAGTCTCTGGCGAAAATTGCCGATCAGGTTGTTGTCGGCGGCGGTATTGCGAATACCTTCATCGCAGCAGAAGGCCACGGCGTTGGTAAGTCTCTGTATGAAGCTGATCTGGTTGATACGGCGAAAGCACTGATGGCACAGACTGACGTGCCAGTGGCAACTGATGTTGTGTGTGCCAAAGAATTTTCTGAGTCTGCTGAAGCGACCATTAAAGCTGCGAACGAAATCGCAGAAGACGACATGGTACTGGATATTGGTCCGGACTCAGCGGCTGAGTTGGCTCGTATCATCAAAGATGCGAAGACCATCCTGTGGAATGGCCCTGTGGGTGTCTTCGAAATTGAGCAGTTTGGCAAAGGCACTGAAGTGGTTTCTAAAGCCATTGCTGAATCCGCTGGTTTCTCAATTGCAGGTGGCGGTGATACGCTGGCAGCGATTGATAAGTACGGCATCAAAGATAAAGTATCTTACATTTCAACCGGTGGCGGCGCATTCCTGGAGTTTGTGGAAGGTAAAAAACTGCCAGCCGTTGCTATGCTGGAAGAACGAGCGAAAGCCTGATAACAGTTGCGCAGGGTTGGTCCCTGCGCCCTGAACATGCGGTGTGTGGCTGTACAGCCAAAACAGATTCTGGCGGCCACACCAATTTGCAACGAGTTTATCTTTAAACCCGGACAACAAAGCTAATAGGACTATTGTTATGTCTAAGATCTTCGACTTCGTAAAACCTGGTGTGATTTCTGGCGATGACGTTCAGAAAGTTTTTGAAGTGGCAAAAGAAAACAAATTTGCCCTGCCAGCAGTAAACGTGGTTAACACTGACTCTGTCAACGCTGTACTGGAAGCTGCTGCAAAAGTAAAAGCGCCGGTTGTGGTTCAGTTTTCTAACGGCGGTGCCGGGTTCTTTGCGGGTAAAGGCCTGAAACTGGAAGGTCAGCAAGGCCCGATCCTGGGTGCTATCGCGGGTGCGAAATACGTTCACGCTGTCGCTGAGACGTATGGCGTGCCAGTTATTCTGCACACCGACCACGCGGCGAAGAAACTGCTGCCATGGATTGACGGTCTGCTGGACGCTGGTGAGAAGCACTTTGCAGAAACAGGCAAGCCGCTGTTCTCTTCTCACATGATTGACCTGTCTGAAGAGTCTCTGGAAGAAAACATCGAGATCAGCGCCAAGTACCTGGAACGCATGAGCAAGATGGGCATGACGCTGGAAATCGAACTGGGTTGTACCGGTGGCGAAGAAGACGGTGTTGATAACTCTCACCTGGATCAGTCTTCTCTGTACACGCAGCCAGAAGATGTTGCTTACGCTTACGAGAAACTGATCGCAATCAGCCCTCGTTTCACCATCGCGGCCTCTTTCGGTAACGTTCACGGTGTTTATAAGCCAGGTAATGTTGTCCTGACGCCAACCATTCTGCGCGACTCTCAGGCGTACTGTGCTGAGAAATTCGGTATTGCACCAAACGCACTGAACTTCGTATTCCACGGTGGTTCTGGTTCAACGCTGGAAGAAATCCGTGAGTCTATCGGTTACGGTGTGATCAAAATGAACATCGATACTGATACTCAGTGGGCGACCTGGAATGGTATCCGTGAATACTACCTGGAGAATGAAGCTTACCTGCAGGGTCAGATCGGTAACCCAACTGGTGAAGACGCACCAAACAAGAAATTCTATGACCCACGCGTATGGCTGCGTAAAGGTCAGGAATCGATGGTGAAACGTCTGGAACAAGCTTTCTCTGATCTGAATGCGATCGACGTTCTGTAAATCTCAGTAATTTGAGAAGAAAGCCCGCGAATGCGGGCTTTTTTATTGTGTTTTACCAGACTTTCACAATAATTTGTTGGTTGCCGCATAAACTGAACCTTGTTCCGAATTGCACGGACAGCGTCAATTGAGCAATAGTGATTATTCGGTAAGACAAAGCGGTTCAATGTTGATAGGTTAGAGAGAAATTCAGTTTGTTTCATTATCAGGGACGTGCATGATCGCGTCAGTTGAATAATAAATAATAGAGAGAGTGCTATGACTGAAAGCGTGACAGATAAAGTGGTGGATACCATAGCAAATAATGAGTTGGCGGACGGGGTCAAACAAGCTGGCGGCTGGATTATGGATAATCAGGATCTGCTGATCCAGTACGGGGTAAACCTGATCTCAGCATTGCTGATTCTGTTTATCGGTAATCTGATTGCCAAAGGCATTGCGAACGGCTTCAGTAAGATGCTGCGCCGCAAGCAGATGGATGAAGCGGTTGTGAAGTTCCTGCAGTCACTGGTGCGCTATCTGCTGTTTGTGATTGTCCTGATTGCGGCGCTGAGCCGGGTAGGGGTGCAGACGGCTTCCGTTGTCGCGGTGATCGGTGCCGCCGGCCTGGCCGTGGGTCTGGCCTTACAGGGGTCTCTGTCTAACTTCGCAGCCGGTGTGCTGATTGTTGCGTTTCGTCCTTTTAAATCCGGCGATTATGTGGAAGTGGCAGGGGTTGCAGGCTCTGTGGAGTCGATTCAGGTATTTCAGACTGTACTGAAAACGCCGGACAACAAAATGGTTGTCGTTCCGAACTCTGCTGTGATTGGCGGACCGATTACGAACTACTCCAGACATGAGACCCGCCGGATTGACTTCTTGATTGGCGTTTCATACAAGTCTGATCTGAAGAAAACCAAGGAAGTGCTGAAGCGAGTGGTGGATGCTGAGTCGCGTGTGCTGAAAGATCCGGCACCGACCATTGGTGTGGTTGCACTTGCCGATTCTTCCGTGAATTTCGTAGTACGCCCCTGGGTGAAGACTTCTGAATACTGGGCTGTGTATTTTGATTTGCTGCAGGCAATCAAAGAAGGGCTGGATAAAGAAGGCATTGAGATTCCATTCCCGCAAATGGATGTGCATCTCAACAAAGTCGAAGACTGATGTCTTTCAGACTGACCCTGAACAATGGAGCCGTTTGGCTCCATTGTTGTTTAGGGACGGATTAAACCAGTAAACCTTTGGCTAAATGGGCCGCGATGACAAACATCATTGCGGCGACGGCGATATCAATGCCCCGTTTGACATGAGGCTTCGATAACGTCAGTGCCATTTTTGCTGCCGCAACCGACAGGGTAAAGAACCAGACAAAAGATGCCAGAATGGTGCCGATTGCAAACGCAATACGGTCGTGTCCTTCAAATTGACCGCCAATGGACCCCAGAATGACCACGGTATCCAGATACAGATGCGGGTTCAGCACCGTCACTGCCAGTGCGCCGGCAATCACGGCCCGTCGGCCGCGGGCCAGCATCTGGTCCTGAGCTTCCTCTGAGGATGGATGGCTGAAGGCGCTTTTCAGAGAGAGGCTGCCGTAAAACACCAGAAATGCGATGCCCCCCAGAGTGACCACCAGCAATACGGTTTCATTACTGGATAACAGGGCGCCGCCGCCAAAGACCCCCAGACTGATGAACAGCATGTCCAGCAGACTGCACACCGTTGCTGTGGTCAGGTGATGGTTGCGTTTGATTCCCTGATTCAGCACATAGGCATTTTGTGCGCCGATAGGGATAATCATACTGGCGCCCAGGCCAAAGCCTTGCAGTAACGGCCACAGACTCATATTTTTTTGTCCTTACTCTGAATTGTGATGATGGGCTAAAACTTTCAACTGGCTAAAGCTTAAAGGGCTCGCTATGATTTAGTAAAACTAATAATTTTTATGATTTATTAGATTGGCTAATAATCAAGGGGTGACATGGAAGGACTCGATTATCGCTGGGTACAGGCGCTGGATGCTGTTGTGTCTCAGCGGGGCTTTGAGCGTGCAGCCGAAGTCCTGTGTATTACGCAGTCCGCAGTTTCGCAGCGGATCAAACAGCTGGAAAAACACATGGCTCAGCCGCTGCTTGTTCGTGAACAGCCTCCGCGTCCGACACCGGCAGGGCAAAAGTTGCTGGGGTTGTACCGGCGAGTGCGTTTGCTGGAGCAGGAGCTGTTGCCGGATATCCGTCCCGGCGAGCAGAGTCAGCCGCTGCAAATGTCGATTGCCTCCAATGCCGACAGCCTGGCAACCTGGTTGCTCCCGGCACTCAGCCCGCTGCTCAAACAGCGACGCATTGAAATCAATCTGATGCTGGAAGATGAAAGCCGCACACTGGACCGGTTACGCAGCGGGGAAGTGGTCGGCGCGATCAGCATGGAAGCAACGCCAATGCCGGGCTGCGTGGCCGATTATCTAGGCCGGATGGACTATCTGTGTGTTGCCAGCCCCGACTTTCAGGCGACCTATTTTGCAGACGGAGTGAATCGCGATACGTTGCTGGGAGCCCCCGCTGTAGCTTTCGATCAGTACGATGACATGCACGAAGTTTTCATTCAGCAGCACTTTAATCTGCCGCGGGGCAGTGTCCTGACACACCGGGTGCGCTCTTCGGAAGCATTCGTCAAGCTGGCGCTTCACGGCGTGGCATACTGCCTGATCCCGAAAGTGCAGATAGAAGAAGAGCTGGCAAGCGGCGAACTGGTGAATCTGACGCCGGGCATCATGCTGACCCGGCGAATTTACTGGCATCACTGGGCACTGGAAAGCGGTGTATTCAGCGAAGTGACCGCTCAGTTGCTGGACCATGCCCGGCATAAGCTGCCGCAGTGAGGCTTTTCCGGAACGCCGGATGTCCTGTCATCAGCAGAATGTTTTGTGTAAATTGATGTAAAGCCGGGATAAATTCTTTTATCCGCTTGTCCAAACCCGCACAAGTTTACAGAACCGGATACCCGTAACACCTCAGAAGGCTGGGTGTCACTTTATCAATAGATTGGGATGGTGTTATGAAGAAAACTTTGCTTGCTGTTTGTTTCGGTGGTGCCAGTCTGCTCAGCCCGCTGGCTATGGCAGATGACAACTTTCCGCGGCTGGAAACCATTGGCGTGGGCGAGGTGACTGCTCAGCCAGATATGGCTATGTTCACGGTCGCGGTTGAGGAAACCCGTAAATCGGCACAGGAAGCCAAGCAGGCTGTCGACAAAGCTGTGACTGCGTTCATGGACCGTCTGCAAAAGAGCGGCGTGAAGCGTGCAGATATTGAAAGTGCCAACATCTATCTGCATCCGCAGTACCACCGGAGTAACGACAATCCGCCTGAACTGGTCGGCTATCAGGCGACGCGTCAGGTGACGGTGATGGTCCGTGACCTCGATAAACTCAATACCTATCTGGATAATGCGCTGGGTGACGGGATCAATCACATTCAAAATATTGAGCTGAAGGTCAGCGACGCAGAAAAGTATCAGGAGCAGGCTCGTCAGGCTGCTATCAAAGATGCGAAGAGCAAAGCCAAATCTCTGGCAAAAGGCTTTGATAGCGATATTGATGGGGTCTGGAATATTCGTTATTTCGATCCGATGCCTCGCCCGGTCATGGGACGCATGGCGATGGATGCTGCGGTTGAAACTAAAGCGACCTATCAGGATGCTGAAATCACCTTTCGTGACCGTGTGGAAGTGGTCTTCCGTCTGGAAAACTAATCTCAGCTGGTTTATCTCCGAAAGAAAGAAGCTCGCCATAGGGCGAGCTTCTTGTTGTTTACAAGGAAGGAAACTGAACGGTTAGTGCAGGATACGGGCTCGAATGGTTCCGTCGATAGCCTTCAGTTTGTTCAGGGCTTCTTCTGAGCGCTCTGTCTCAACATCAATGACCACGTAACCCAGTTCAGGACTGGTTTGCAGGTATTGTGCCGCGATGTTGATGCCTTCTGAAGCGAAAATCGTCGTAATTTGGTTCAGAATGCCCGGACGGTTTTCGTGAATGTGCAGCAGACGTGAACACCCTCTGTGCTCGGGCAAAGTTACTTCCGGGAAACCAACGGCTGAAACGGTTGAACCGTTGTCTGAGTACTTCACAATCTTACCGGCGACTTCAATGCCGATATTCTGTTGCGCTTCCTGTGTTGACCCACCGATATGCGGCGTCAGAATCACGTTGTCGAAACGGGTCAGTGGTGATTCAAACGGGTCGTTATTGGTTTTAGGCTCAACCGGGAAAACATCAATTGCCGCACCGGCCAGATGCTTGCTCTCCAGTGCACTGCACAGCGCGTCAATATCGACCACAGTGCCGCGGGCCGCGTTGATGAAGATGGAACCCGGCTTCATGCGTGCAAACTCTTCTGCACCCATCATGTTCTGAGTATCCAGCGTTTCCGGGACATGCAGTGTGATGACATCGGCTTTGTTCAGCAATTCACTCAGCGTATCCACCTGGGTTGCATTGCCCAGGGTCAGCTTGTTTTCAATGTCATAGAAATAAACATCCATTCCCAAGTTTTCAGCCAGGATACTGAGCTGTGTACCGATGTGGCCGTAACCGATGATCCCCAGTTTTTTCCCGCGGGCTTCATAGGAGGCGTCGGCGCTTTTCTGCCATTCACCGCGATGGGCTTTGGCATTTTTTTCCGGAATGCCGCGCAGCAGCAAAAGAATTTCACCCAGCACCAGCTCTGCAACACTTCGGGTATTTGAGAATGGGGCGTTAAACACCGGGATACCACGGCGGCTGGCTTCCGCCAGATCGACCTGGTTGGTCCCGATACAGAAACAACCGACGGCGATCAGTTTCTTGGCGGCATCAAAGACTTCTGCGGAAAGCTGCGTGCGGGAACGGATACCCACGAAATGCGCGTCTTGAATTGCTTCCAGCAGTTCATCACCAGCCAGAGAGCCTTTGTGATACTCAATGTTTTCGTAACCGGCTTGTTTGAGAACTTCCAGTGCTGAGGGGTGAACGCCTTCCAGGAGCAGGATTTTAATTTTATCTTTATCCAGAGAAACTTTAGCCATAGGTTCTTTTCCTTAAAAACAACAGGTATTCCATTCAGCGAGCAGGATAACGTGCTCCCGCCACATCACTGTGTGATGCGGTATGGTGACAGGCGTACACCCTGTATTGCTGTCTGGTGAGCTTAAACGATTGCGTTCTCACTAAAGTATCAAAAAATTTGGTGGCGTGGCGAGAATATTACGAAATGGATAAGAAAAAACGGCATATATTATGCCGTTTAGTCATCAAGCCGTATGAAAAGCGTCAAAACTGTTATTTAGTGACAGTTTTCACGCCCTTAGGTGTGCCAACCAGCAGGACATCTGCGCCACGATGGGCAAACAGGCCAACCGTAACCACGCCCGGCAGGGCATTGATTTGATCTTCCAGTGCTTTCGGGTCGGTGATTTTCATGCTGTGGACATCCAGAATGATGTTGCCGTTGTCTGTGACCACGCCTTCACGGTAAACCGGGTCACCGCCCAGTTTCACCAGTTCACGGCCAATGAAAGACCGGGCCATCGGAATCACTTCAACGGGCAGCGGGAATTGGCCCAGCACGTCGACTTCTTTGGTGTTATCGACAATACAGATGAACTTCTTGGCAATTGCGGCCACGATTTTTTCGCGGGTCAGGGCGGCTCCGCCCCCTTTGATCATGTCAAACTCGGCATTGATTTCATCGGCACCATCGACGTAGATGTCCAGTGAGGACACTTCGTTGGCATCAAAGACTGGGATACCCAGCTCTTCCAGACGCTTGGTGGAAGCCACAGAACTGGAGACCGCCCCTTTGATTTCTTCTTTGCGGGTGGCCAGGGCATCGATGAAGTGATTGACGGTCGAGCCGGTGCCAACGCCGACAATGCTGCCTTTGGTCACATAGTCCAGGGCTGCCCAGCCCGCCGCTTTCTTCATTTCATCTTGTGTCATGCCTTTCTCCTCGTGATGACCAACAGAATGCGAGCGCTGATTATAGCCGACCCTGCGGTTGCTGACATTGGAAAAACATGACTGAGATCCCTGTTTAGATATCCTGTGATTCAGATGTTTACCAATGATGGTAGGCCGATGGGGTGATGATGGCGGGTAAGGGGACATCCCAGGCTTCGGATGGCAGGTGACGGACCTGCTGGCAGTCATGTGCCAGTCCGAGTGGCCGAGGTCCTTTTCCGTGATGATGCCACTGGCTCAGCGTACGGTCATAATAGCCGCCGCCCATGCCCAGTCGCTGCCCCTGTTCATCAAAGGCAACCAGTGGCGTGCACATCAAATCCAGTTCGTGTACGGGTTTGACATGGCGAACATCCAGCACAGGCTCCGCTATGCCGTAGCGGTTACAGTGCATCCGGCTGTCCGGATGATAGTGTAAAAACAGCAGGTGGCCTTTGCTGAAGGGATGCAGTACCGGCAGATACACGGTTTTACCATGATGCCACAACCACTCGATCAGCGGTCCTGTATCCAGCTCTCCGTCACTGCTGAGGTAAATCGCAACATGCTGCGCGTGATGCACATCCTGAAGCTGATTAAAACGTGCCAGCACGGCTTTGCTCGCCTGTTCCTGCTGGTGAAGCGACAGTGTCTGACGTTTCAGGCGGACTTGCTGACGAAGTTGCTGTCGGGTGGATTGAGTTGTCAGGCCAGCCTGGCCATGGCGGTGGAAGGCATCCATATCATGCTTTATCCGTCGTCACCTGCTCAGGAAAATACTGCTGGCTGAGAGCAGGATAGAAAAGAAGGAGTACCCCAAGGTGCCGTTGCGAATTGTTGCCCTTGAACCAGACGTTCAAGGTGGATTGGCAGCATCAGCCGTAGGCTTCTCAGTCATGCTGAGCCTGCTCAGTAGCTGATAAAAGCCGATCCTGGTTTTTTGCTTATCGGCTCGGGGACGTCGATTCGCTGACGTACACCCCAGGGTCAATTCATTATCAACGTTGCGGTTGATTTTGCAATGCCTGATCTAAGCTTTCTGCTAATTGTCCGATTCGGTCGGACACAGATTGCGCATTGCTGCTAAATTCTTTACGTTCTTTGTGCAGCTCGCTGCAAATGTTTAGTCCGGTAAACATCAGTAACTGTTCTGGATTCGAGACTTTGGTTCGCTGAGACAGCTCTTGCAGGCGGTTATCAAAATCTGCCGCCGCCGCACGCAGTGCCGTTTCCTGGCCTTCCGGACAATTGACCTTAATGGTACGGCCTAAAATTTCAATTTCAACTGCCTGCGAGCTCATAGCTGTCTTGGTTCCGTGTCAGTCACTGTGATTTGATTGAGCCATTATCCCCAACTGACCTCAAGCGACAGAGACCATCAACCGGTACCGGGCCTGTGAACCAAGCAAATCTGACTGAACCAGACTTCTTGAGGGGATTTGGATATATCTGCGGCTAATATAGAAAAAGCCAATTTAACTTGCAAGCGCGCGACTGGGTCAGACTGAAGGGAAGCCATCAGGGAGACAGTTCTTCATCAGTTCGGCGCTTTTTCTGTCATTCTGCTGAAGGGAGGCTGCAAAAATGACGGATGAATCAATCGCCTCCTGCTTTACGTTAGCCTGAAACCAGCCTTAGTGGTAGCATATCTCCAACCCATCTGACACCAACTGATTAAGGTGAAAAGCCCATGAGCGAAGTAAAGTTGCCGGCATATGAAGCGGTTGAAACTGCTTTGAAAATTCAGTCTCTGGCAGTCACGCCTGCTGAACTGCACGGACTGCTGACAGGCATGTTGTGCGGCGGTTTGCCGGCAGACGGAGAACAGTGGATTGGTCCGATTGCGGACTATGCCAATAACGGTGAATCGCTGGGTGGTGAAGCCAGAACACTGACACAAAGTCTGGTGGAAATTACGGCCAAAGCGCTGGCGAGTACCGGGTTTGAAGTCACTTTGCTCCTGCCGGATGATGAAATGGACCTGATGGATCGCGCCGAAGCATTAAGCGAATGGGTGAACTGTTTCCTCTCCGGGCTGGGTTTGATGGGATTGAATCATGAGAAATTACCGGCTGCCGTCCAGGAAGCGCTGGGTGATTTGCAGGATATTGCACAGCTGGGCATCGATGAAGATGACGATATGGAAGAGCAGGCCGCGCTGTTCGAACAGGTGATTGAGCATGTTCGCATGTGTGCACTGACCTGTTACTTTGAACTGGTTGCACGGCACCAGAGTGAGCAGGCTGACAAGCCGACCCTGCACTGATCATCGTGGTGTTCTGAGGGAAGACAAACGTGAAGCAGTATGATGTTGTGATTGCCGGAGGCGCAATGACGGGCGCCAGCCTGGCGCTGGCGCTGGACAGGCTGAGTGAAGGCGCTTTGCGTATTGCTGTTGTTGAGGCCGTGTTACCGGAGCAGTCCGGCCATCCCGGTTATGACGCCCGCAGTATTGCCCTGTCGCTGGGGTCGGTGCAGCTGATGACGGAGCTTGGTCTCTGGTCTGCACTGAAGCATGAAGCAACTGCGATTTCCCGGATTCATGTGTCTGACCGGGGCCATGCCGGTCTGGCTCGGATCGCGGCAGATGAATATGGTGCTGATGCGCTGGGTTATGTGATCGAACTGGCTCAGGCTGGCGCGGTTTTTCATGAACAGCTCGCGCAAAGTTCAGGGATTGATCTGCTTTGTCCGGTAAAAATCATGTCGATTGAGCGGGAGACTGATCAGGTCATCCTGCAGCTTTCTTCCGGTGAATCCTGCCGGGCGAATTTGTTGGTTGCTGCAGACGGAGGGCTGTCGGAATGCTGCCTTCAGCTGGGAATCAACCAGACGTCACTGAATTTTGAACAGGTGGCAATTATTGCCAATGTGTCAACTGCGAAACCGCATGAGGGCGAAGCTTTTGAACGCTTTACGCCCTTTGGCCCGCTTGCCCTGTTACCGATGAGTCATGGACGCAGCTCACTGGTTTGGTGCGTTCCCCCGGAACAGCAAGAGACGGTGATGGGCTGGGATGACGAAATGTTTTTGCAGCAATTACAGAAAGCTTTTGGCTGGCGTCTGGGACAGATGGTCAAAACGGGTCAGCGCTATGCCTACCCGCTGAGCCTGCGTCAGGCGGAGCGTCGGGTGTCGCACCGGTTCGCGGTCATTGGCAATGCAGCACAAACCCTGCATCCGATCGCCGGACAGGGATTCAATCTGGGGTTGCGTGATGTGATGACGCTGGCTGAAGAAGTTGTGGCCGGCGTTTCGCGGGGCGATGAGGCTGGCAGCATGGCTGTACTCAGTCGTTTCCGTCAGCGCCGAGAGTCAGATCAGGCCGCCACAATTGCGATGACCTCAGGATTGGTGACAGTCTTTGCCAACGAATACTGGCCATTGGTGGCAGGCCGGAATGCCGGTCTGATGGCCATGAATGCACTAAACGTATTGAAAGCACCGCTGGTGAAGCGGGCGATGGGACAGGTGGACAGATAAGCATGATGCAAAGCGTAGATGTAGCAATTATCGGCGGTGGTATGGTTGGCCTGACCCTGGCTGCGGCACTGGCAGATACGGAGCTCCGGATCGCTGTGATTGAAGGCCACCTGCCGGAGCCTGCATTGTCGTCGCTGCCGGATGTCCGGGTATCGGCGCTCAGCCGGGCCAGCGAACGTATCCTGCGCCGTGTCGGCGCCTGGCAGGGGATGGCAGCACGCCGGATCAGCCCCTATCAGCAAATGGATGTCTGGGAGCAGGACAGCTTCGCTCATATCAGTTTTGACGCACAAGCGTTGTCACAGCCGGATCTGGGCCACATCGTTGAAAATCGTGTGATTCAGTTATCTTTACTGGATCAGATCCAAAAACAGCACAATGTCAGCCTGATGGCTCCTGTCCGTTGCCAGCAACTGGCCTTTGGTGAACATGAAGCCTGGCTGACCCTGGATAACGGACAGCATCTGACGGCCAAACTGGTGGTTGGTGCTGATGGCGCCAATTCCTGGGTACGCAATCAACTCGATATTCCGCTGACACACTGGGATTACGGTCATCATGCGCTGGTGGCAAATATTCGTTGTGCGGAGCCGCATCAGCAGACTGCCCGGCAAATTTTCACGCCGGATGGCCCGCTCGCATTTCTGCCGCTGGCAGAGCCGGATTTGTGCTCCATCGTGTGGTCCGTCACACCGGAGAAGGCGGAAGCGCTCCTGGCCATGACGCCGGATGCATTCAATCATGCCCTGACAGCTGCATTTGATTGTCGTCTGGGCTTATGCAGTCTGGAAGGAGAGCGTCAGGTTGTGCCGCTGAAAATGCGTTATGCCCGTGACTTTGTCCGGGATCGTGTTGCTCTGATTGGAGACGCTGCCCATACCATTCATCCATTGGCGGGTCAGGGCGTGAATCTGGGACTGCTGGATGCGGCGAGTCTGGCGGAGACGTTGATTGAACTGTGGCGTCAGGATAAGGATATCGGCGCTCGTCAGCACCTGCGTTACTTTGAGCGCTGGCGTAAAGCTGAAGCCGCGAAGATGATTGCGACCATGCAGGCATTCCGCGAATTGTTTGACGGCAATCATCCGGCGAAAAAATTACTGCGTGATGTCGGCCTTCTGCTGGCCAATCATGCCCCGGGCGTGAAAGATCAGTTCATGCGCCGGGCGCTGGGTCTCAGTGGCGACTTGCCGGCACTGGCGAAAGCGTAGGCAGAGAATCAGTCGTTGAGCTGAGTGATTATTTTAAAATTTGAAACAGAAGCCGTCTCGAAAGAGGCGGCTTTTTTTTGTGAGGGTATTTGCTTTCAATCTGATTTTTTTCTCCTAAAGTAATGTTAGGCAGGGCTGGCGAAGCCCGCTTTTCGGGAAACTTCTTTTGTCGAGAACGTGTCGGCTGTCGCGAAACAGGCCGCTTTGGGTAAGGAACTATTTATGAGTCACATTCCTTCTGAACTGAAATATACGAATACCCATGAATGGGTGCGTCCCGAAGGGGATGGCGTTTATACCGTAGGGATCAGCGATCATGCTCAGGAATTGCTGGGAGATATGGTTTTTGTTGATCTGCCGGATGTGGACAGTACGACAGAAGCGGGCGATGAATGTGCCGTTGCGGAGTCGGTGAAAGCGGCTTCCGATGTGTATGCTCCTTTATCCGGGGTGGTCATTGCGATCAATGAAGATCTTGAGCTGGCTCCGGAACTGGTGAATAACGATCCTTACGGCGATGGCTGGCTGTTTCAGATCAAAGCGGATGATGAAGGTGAACTGGATGAACTGCTTGATGCGGCGGCATATCAGGAGTTAACACAAGAAGAAGATTAATCCATCGGGTTGTTGATCTTTGCCAGTCAGGCCGGTTGTGACCGGCCTGCTCATTTCGGTTACGCAGCCTCTTTCAGGCGGCGGATTTCCTGATTGACTTCTTTGACGGTGTCAAAATGACGCTGTTGTGCTTTGGTTGGGATTTTTAACAGCCCATTATCGAATTCATACCCCCCGCGACCATCAATATAAATTCTTCCACTGAATAGCCTGCTGACGTGTTTTGCAACCATCTTGGGGATGTACTGTTTAAACATGCGCATAATGATGAGCAACCTTGCCTTAAGTTTTTATGTTTTCTTGGTGTTCGTGACCGGGGGCATTATAGGGAATCAACTGTGAAATAATTGTGATATTCACAGCATAATGTTTATGTAAAATGAGATCTTGATTTAAATAATTTTGTCAAAATCCGACCGATACAGGATAAAGTTCTGAAGTATTGTATGGATAGCCATGTAACAAAATGTTTGGAAACAGACAGATGTCTGTATTTGATTTAGATATTCCTTATATTTATCAGTGGTTTAAAGCTTGTTTTTGGAGTGCTGTGCAACTTTCCGACACGTTCATAAGGCTGGGGTGTGGTGAAATATGAGGCAGAAAACGGGAGAGCCAGCAGATAAAAAAGTAGGATCTGCTGGAATTTATGACTGCTCCGATCTCTGCGTTTTATGACGGAAAAGTTGCATGTTTACGCAAATGAGAATCAGATGCTGAGGAAACCTAACGGCAAATGTCGCCGTACATCGGCGCACAGAGCTGAACTAAATCCTGCATTGCCAGTTCAATTCCGGCCATACGGTCGCCGCTGCTGATATTGACGCGCTGGAATTCTGCCAGCGCGTGGTCGAAGACGACCGGCAATCTTTGCTTCAGCCCGATGGGGGCGACGGTGCCAATGATCAGTCCGGTGACACTTTCGACGTCTCTGGCGTCTGCGCAGGTCATACGCCGGCACGCAAACAGAGCCCGGACCTTCTTGGGATCGACCTGCCTGGTACCCGGCACACAGGCCAGGACATGAAAACCGCTCATATCCCGCAGCAGAATCGATTTGACCATTACTTCGGGTGCGACTCCGCGGGCTTCAGCTGCTTCCTCGATGGTACGGGCGGGTTTGCTGTGCGTCAGCAGCAGGAAGTCGATGCCTTCCTGCTGAAGATAACGGGTGACAGGCGTATCTAACATCAGGCCTCTTCATCCAGCGAATAGGGCAGTGGTTGTTGCAGCCACTGACCTTCAGGCTCGGCTGCCAGACGGAAAGCCGTTCCCTCATCCAGATCATTCGGCAGCACAACCAGGGCAATCGCCTGACCATCGCTGAACTGATAACCGGCAATCACCGTGCCGCCTTTACGCCAGTTTTCGCCGACGCTGCGCTCCAGTACGTCTCCGGCTTTCGGACAGTGCGCTGCCGGTCCGGACAGCAAATACATGGCGCGTTTATTGATGCCGCGCCATTTGGCCCGGGCAACGGTTTCCTGGCCGGTGTAGCAGCCTTTCTTGAAGCTGATCCCGTCCAGTGCCTGCAGATTCAGGGACTGAGGAATGAATTCAAGCTCAGTTACTGATTCGATCCGGGCAATGCCCTGACGGATATCATAAAGATCCCACAGTGAATCATCAGACAATAAGGCTGTGCCACTCAATTTGGCTGCAATGTCATTGGCCGTTGCTGCATCGACGGCCAGCAGCCAGCGCTGATCATCAATTTTCACGGCAGTGCCATCAGGCAGCGGGCGCACATCACCTTCGCCGCCAACAAGCTGATCGATCATGGCTTCAGCCTGCTCACCCGCGAATCCCAACAGAATGTCCTGACTGGCTTCGATGGTGGTTTTTGAGAAGATGGCGTACTTTTTCAGTTCCGGTAACTGGGTGTCCATCACGCTCTTGCGCTGTAACCAGCCCAGCCCATCCCGATGGCGGAACAGACGGAAGACGGTCCGCATCTTGCCTTTGGCATCACAATGAGCGCCCAGGGTAGACTGGTCCGGCGCCAGTGAGACGACATCACAGGTCACTTGTCCCTGCAGGTATGAAATGCTGTCCGGGCCAACGAGAGTCACCAGTCCCCAGCTGCTGAGATCGATCAGGGCAAGGGAAGGCATTGCGCTTTCAGCGGTAAGCGGGATTTTGTCGAATTGCAAAGTTTCAGACCAGGTACTCATCATCGTATCCATTGTTGAAAGAGGGAACGAATTACCCTCAGAAAGGCATCGAATAAGCGCTATGTTATCGCTCTGGCTGGATTTTGTCAGCCAGCAGTCTGCAATACCTGAGTTTTGATGTCAGGTATTATCTCGACCAGCTCTCATTTTACTGTGCCGTCTGCTTGTGCAGATAGGCGGCGGCCAGCCAGGCTGGTAGTATTGCCGCAATATATACACCAACAGGAGTTGAGGTTGGAAATGATAGGTGCCAATGATAAAGCACGAATTAGGTGGGCTTGCCGCCGTGGCATGCTGGAGCTGGACGTCATCCTTTTGCCGTTTTTTGAAGAGTGCTTTGATGATCTGAGCCCGCAGGAATGTCAGGATTTCGTTTCTCTGCTGACATGTGACGATCCTGACTTGTTTAATTGGCTGATGGAACACGGGAACAGCAGCAACCCGGTTCATGCAGCGATGGTGGACAAAATTGTTGCCCACAACAAGAGTAAGCTTCGCTAATCTGCATATCTTTCCTTCTGATATCTTGCTTGTCGCTTTAACCGGGGCTTACCTGACGGCGGCAGGCATGCTGTTCTTTCTGGCCGTGATTGAGGTGTTGTCATTGCCGCTGGTTTGGCTGATGTGTTTATGGCTGTGGCCTGAATATGTAAAAGCCGGAAACCGCGCCGCTCAAATCAAAGGTCGCCTCGTTCTTTTTGCGGATCAGCAACTGGAATGGCAAAACCGACAGTGGCAATTATCTCATGCACTGTTGCTCACCCCCTACCTGCTGGTGATGGAACTGGAAGCTTCCCAACACGTACATCGCCTGACGATATGTCGGGATGCCTGTACAGATCAGGAATTCCGACGTCTGAGTCTCTTCTGTCGGTTGGCTTAACTATTTCCTTTGGCTTGTTACTGCGACAGATTCAAACTTGGAAGGCACTTCAATTTTTAACACATAACCCGCTTGAAAACCGCGCGAAGTCCTCAGGATACCGGCGTTGTCTGACGTTCTTACTGTGTAATTACATGATGAGAAATTTATAATAACAGCCTCGGAATTAGCAATGGCGAACTTCCGCACAGGTGTCTCTTGAGGGAAAGCAATGTAATGAAAATCAGACATAAGTTACTGGGGCTGGCGGGGTTAACTGTTGCTGCGATTTTTTTACTGATCGGGATCAACAGTTACAGTAATCAGCAGTTCGCAAAAATAGAAACTGCAAAAGGGCAAATCGATAAGCTGGAAGTGACATTGCTGAACCTCAGACGCAATGAAAAAGATTTTCTGGCCCGTATGGACGTGAAATATCTCAAGACGTTTAACGGGAATATCGACAAGTTTTCTCGTCAGCTGACATCGCTGAAAAATGACTTGACTTCACTGTCGATTCAATTGCCGCAGATCAATTCACTGCCCGGGCAGATGGCAAGCTACCATCACGGGATGCAAGACCTGGTTGCCGGTTATCAGTCTCTGGGACTGAGCTTGTCTGAAGGGTTGTATCATGACCTGTATGAAAAAGGCGATGTTCTGATTACGCAGGCATCGGACAGCCCGCTGTCGCTGGAAGCTTATCAGGTTGTCCTGACGGCCAAGCTATTTGCGACTACAGATGACAAAGCTTTGCTTTCCGAATATCACCGCTATCAGGACGCATACGGCGATCAGTTAACGGCCGGACTGGGTCAGCTGTATCGTGATTTTCAACAGGCATTTGATCAGTTTGTCGCTCAGAAAACCCGGGTGGGCCTGAGCCATAAAGAAGGCCTGAGAGGTCAGATTCGTGATCAGTCACATCAGGTTGAAGCTGAGTTTGCACTGATGCAGCAGAAACTGGATCAAGAGGCGGTTGCCGTCAATGCCATGATTACCCGGTTTACCTGGCTGGTGGTCATCGCGATCATTGCGACTGTGATCGTTCTTTCCTGGCGAATCAGTGTGTCCATCTTGCGTCCGGTTGAACGCCTCAGCGGTCTGATGAACTGTATTGCGACGCGCCATGACCTGACTTTGCATGCCGATACTTCGGGGAATGATGAGCTGGCGGAAATGGGGACACATTTTAACTATCTTCTGAATAGCCTGCGTCAGCTGGTGAGCGAAGTACAGTCAGCTGTATCTGAGCTGGGTGCCGCTTCTTCTCAGCTGCAAAAGCGAAGCCAGGAGGCTGAACATGCTCTGGCCGCCCAGCTGACAGACAGTGACTCGGTTGCTACAGCCAGTACGGAAATGCGCGCGACGATCGGGGATGTCGCCAGCAGTACTCAGCAGGCGGCTTCGCACACGGCCCGCAGTCATGATGAAGCGTCACGGGGACTGGCGGAAGTTGTGGAGACCCGTTCGCGTATTTATCAGCTGTCGTCCGGTCTGGCGCAAAGTACCGAGGAAGTGTCGAGCCTATCGGGCTTGTCTGACAATATCGGCTCTGTGGTCGATGTGATCAAAAATATCGCTGAGCAGACCAACCTGCTGGCACTGAATGCGGCGATTGAAGCAGCCCGTGCCGGTGAGCAGGGCAGAGGCTTTGCGGTAGTTGCGGATGAAGTTCGCTCTCTGGCGATGCGGACTCAGCAATCGACACAGGAAATCACGTCGATTATCAGCTCCCTGCAACAGCAGACCGAGCAGGTCGTGAGCCATATTGAACATTGTCGTTCGCTGGGTGAACAGAGCGTTGCGCAGGCCGACAGTGCGGAGACCAAAATCAACACTATTATTTCGGATATGCAGCAAATCCTGGAGACCAGCACTCAGATTGCCGCTGCTGTGGAACAGCAAAGCTATGTGTCTGAGGACATTGGTGAGCGTGTGGTTTCAATCCGTGATGTGACCAACAGTAATGTCACCATCGTGCAGGAAAATGTGCAGGCGGCGCAGTCGGTCTCGCAGCAGGCCAGTACGCTGGCTGAAGCCATCAAGGTCTTCAAAGTCTGAGTTGATTAACTGTCAGATCTGAAACGGGAGCCATGGCGGCTCCCGTTTTTTTAGCCGCTATTGGGTCTTGCGCGGATCCAGAATGGTTGGCGACAGGGTCTCCAGCATTTCCGGGTAATCGAGTGTGTAGTGCAGGCCCCGGCTTTCTTTGCGTGCCAGGGCACAGTGGACCATCAGCTCAGCGACTTGTACCAGGTTGCGTAACTCCAGCAGGTTGTTTGAGACCCGGAAGTTACTGTAGTACTCGTCGATCTCCTGCTTCAGCAGCTGGATACGGCGCATGGCTCGCTCCAGACGCTTGGTCGTCCGCACGATTCCCACATAGTCCCACATAAAGAGACGCAACTCATGCCAGTTGTGCTGAATCACGACTTCTTCGTCGGAGTTGGAGACTTTACTTTCGTCCCACAGCGGCAGTGAAGCAGGCAGGCTGACCTCATTCATATGCTCGCTGATATGGTTTGCGGCCGACCAGGCGTAGACCACACATTCCAGCAATGAGTTAGAAGCCATCCGGTTCGCACCGTGCAGACCGGTGTAGCTCACCTCACCAATGGCATACAAGCCGGTCAGATCTGTCTGGCCCTGTTTGTTCACCATCACACCGCCACAGGTATAGTGGGCTGCAGGTACGACAGGGATCGGATCGGTCGTGATGTCGATGCTGTAGGTCAGCAACTTTTCATAAATGGTCGGGAAGTGTTTGGTAACGAAATCAGCCGGTTTGTGACTGATATCCAGATACATACAGTCTGCACCCAGACGCTTCATCTCATAGTCGATGGCGCGGGCGACGACATCCCGGGGGGCCAGTTCCGCACGCTCGTCAAATTCCGGCATGAAACGGGAGCCGTCCGGGCGACGCAAGTAAGCACCTTCACCACGCAGTGCCTCCGTTAACAGGAAGTTGCGCGCCTCCGGATGGAACAGACAGGTTGGATGGAATTGGTTGAACTCCAGGTTAGCGACCCGGCAACCGGCCCGCCAGGCCATGGCAATCCCGTCACCGGAAGAAACGTCCGGGTTTGACGTATACTGATAAACCTTGGATGCCCCGCCAGTGGCCAGAACCACGAATTTTGCACGTACGGTTTCGACGGACTCGCGCTGGCGGTTCCAGATATAAGCACCGAGAACACGGTTTGGCTGTTCGGTCTGACCCAGCTTGTGGCTGGTGATTAAGTCCAGTGCGTTGTGGCGTTCAAGCACCTGAATGTTCGGGTGATTGTGGACGTTGTCCTGCAGTGACATCTGCATCGCCATACCGGTGGCATCGGCTGCATGCAGAATTCTGCGGTGACTGTGGCCGCCTTCGCGGGTCAGGTGGTAACGCGGTTGAGCATCCGTACTGTTATCTTCCTGATCAAACGGTACCCCGGCATCAATCAGCCATTGCACGCAGTCGCGGGCATTTTCCGCAATGAAACGGACCACATCTTCATCGCATAAATGGGCACCGGCAATCTGAGTATCTTCAACATGAGAGTCCACACTGTCCGTTTCATCAAAAACAGCAGCGATACCGCCTTGGGCATAGTAGGTTGAACCTTCGCTACGCGGGCCTTTACTCAGGACAAGCACTTGACACATCGGAGCAAGACGCAGTGCCAGAGACAGGCCTGCCGCGCCACTACCGATGACCAGGACATCGCAACTGTGTTCTCGGTTCTCTTTCATATTGATCTCATATCCCTGTGGTAAGCTCGCTATATTATCAAAAAACCGTTTTGGTGGGACTTTTTTGATGGTGTGAGCATTGAGTTTGCATTTCTGTCGATCGCGGCTGTGCGGTTCAATTGTCAATAGATAGGCAGTTGCGCACAAACGGCTGAGTCAGTATGGTGTTCATGGAACTTTGCGCTTTTTTTGGGGTCTTTAGTTCTTTAGGCTTCTATGTCCATAGAATATAAGCGGTTCTGAAGTGAGGATGATCAATGGTGAAGCCATCTTTATTATTGCATTCAGAACAGGATGACCTTGTCACAGACAGAGGAGTACACGCTCGAATGAGCGAGCCGTTAACTGACCAGGTACTGATAGAGCGAGTACAACGAGGGGACAAACAAGCCTTTAATCTGCTGGTCGTGAAATACCAGAATAAGGTTTGTAATCTGATTGCCCGTTATGTCGGTAACTCCGGTGATGTGCCGGATGTAGCGCAGGAAGCTTTTATTAAGGCTTACCGCGCGCTGCCGTCTTTTCGTGGGGAAAGCGCGTTTTATACCTGGCTTTATCGTATTGCTGTCAACACAGCAAAAAATCATTTAGTTGCTCAGGGGCGACGTCCGCCAGCCACCGATGTGGACGCGGAGGAGGCCGAATATTATGAAAATGGCGGTGCCCTGAAAGAAATTTCGAACCCTGAGAACCAAATGTTGTCAGATGAATTGAAGCGGGTGGTATTCAGTACCATAGAAAGCCTCCCGGATGATTTGAAGACCGCAATTACGCTTCGTGAACTTGAGGGATTGAGTTACGAGGAAATTGCAGAAGTCATGGGCTGTCCGGTCGGTACGGTACGTTCTCGTATTTTCCGGGCTCGGGAGGCGGTCGAAAAACGGATCACCCCCCTGATGCAGCGCTAATATTTGGGCCAAACGGTGACAAAGATGGCTGATAAAGAAAAAATTTCGGCTTTGCTTGATGGTGAAGATGTCGATCAGAGTGTGATTAACCAGCTTCTGGTCGATGACGCCGCAAAGCAAAGCTGGCAGGCTTATCATTTGATGAGCGATGTTTTGCATGGTGAAGCGCCGGGACAACCGCGATGGGATATCGCCGGTCAGGTGGCGATGGCACTGGAAGACGAACCTGCGCACAGCCTGTCAGGCAATCATGCTGTAACGACAGGTCATGACAATGTGGTTCAGATGCCACAGACTGAGCAGCCTCGTCCTCAGCAGGCTCGGCGTTCTATGCCAGCCTGGCTGACGCAGTTTGGTCAGGTTGCTGTCGCAGCCAGCGTCTCATTGGCAGTGATTATCGGCGTACAACAATATAACGGTGGTGAAGAAGCATCATTAGCCAGTGGGGCAAATAATGATGTACCTGTTCTTCAGACCATTCCTTTTGCCGGAACTGCTGAACCTGTGAGCCTGACCCGTGATTCTGTTCGCCCTCACTCTGAGTCGCCAAGCGAAGCACAACTGATGGAGCAACGCCGGCGTATCAACGCAATGTTGCAGGATTATGAGTTGCAGCTGCGCCTGAATGCAGAAGACGGCAGTCTGGATAAAACTCTGTTGGAATCACACTGATTCGTGGCGGTGATATGAAAAAATTTCTGGTCGGTGTAATGACACTGGTCAGCCTGGCAATGCCTTGGCAAGCCTCTGCGGAAGAAGAAACAACTACTTCTGCAGAGGCTTTGTTGCATCAAATGGATAAGGCCACCAGGCAATTGAGTTATGAGGTGTCTTACATCCTCATCAAGAAAAACAGTATTGAACCGTTACGCTACCGCCATGCGATAGAAGACGGTCAGACTTATGCACATCTGGTTTATCTCAGTGGTCCGCCGCGGGAAGTGATTCAGCGGGGAGAGGAAGTCAGCTATTTCGAGCCTGGTCTGGATCCGTTTACGATCAACAGTAACCGTATGGTGGCCCCTTTGCCGCCGATCATGCGGAGTAATGTTGCAGAACTGGCGCAATATTACGATTTCATTCCGATGGGACGCTCCCGCGAGGCCGGAACGGCCTGCGATGTGGTGCGTATTGCTCCGAAAGACGGCGCCCGTTACTCCTACCTGCTGTGGATGGATACTCACTCACACCTGGTGCTGAGGGCAGATTTGCTCGATCGCGACGGGGAACCGCTGGAGCAGTATCGGGCGGTCTCGTATGTCGTCAATGATAAAGTGGCGGATGTGCTGGAAAGTCTGAAGTCGGTGAAACTGCCTGAAGTTGTTCAGTTGCCGCCCCAGCCTCAGGTTCAGTTGTCCTGGCAGGTGACCTGGCTGCCACAGGGGTTTGAGAGTATTGCGCATAATCGGCACCGGCTGATGCTGACAGAGCGTCCGGTGGAAAGTCAGATGTATACCGACGGGTTGTTCAGCTTTTCAATTTACGTTTCGGCAGCGGACGGGTTCAGTGTGCGGGAACAACTGGTTCGTCAGGGCCGCCGCACGCTGCACAGCCAGCTGCTGAAAGATAAAGAAGTGACTGTGGTCGGGGATATTCCGCCTGCGACCGCCAGACGGGTTGCTGAATCAGTAACCTTTGATGGAGCCGGAAAACCATGATGCATTCACTGGCGACGGTCGTCGCCGTTGCACGGAACCAGATTACGGTGAGTTGCCAGCAACAAACCAGTTGTGGTTCCTGTGCCTCGCAGAATAGTTGCGGGACGGGAGTCATCAGCAAGGTGCTGCCCGGGCGGCAGCATCAGCTGACTCTGTCGACAAGAAATATTGATGAACCGATTGAAGTCGGGCAGCTGGTTGAAATCGGTCTGTCTGAGCGCAGTGTGCTGCAGTCGGCGCTTTTGGTGTACGTTTTGCCGCTGGTGTGTATGCTGCTCGGGACCTTACTGGGTCAATGGTGGTTTGTTGAGCTGGCCGGTGGCGGTGAAGGCGGTGTGATTGCCTGTGCACTGCTGGGCGGTGCGCTGGGGTTGCTGTTGGCCCGTCGTCGCGCGTCCGGCTTGTCTGCTCAGGGGGAATACCAGCCCAGCCTGATCCGGGTTCTTGGTCAGCCCGTTGCGGACGGCCTGTCAACAAATGCGTTATCGAAAGATAGCAGCAGCCGTTGAAATTCGGTAGAATCTGCCAACTTGATCTTAGGATCCCATTCATTTTTTAATCACGAGTTAGTCACGCCAATTCATGAAGCACATTCGTAACTTTTCGATTATTGCACATATCGACCATGGTAAGTCGACGTTATCTGACCGCCTGATTCAAGTCTGCGGTGGCCTTTCCGATCGTGAAATGGCTGCGCAAGTGCTTGATTCAATGGATCTGGAACGTGAACGTGGTATCACCATCAAGGCCCAGAGCGTGACGCTCAACTATACGGCAAAAGATGGCGAAACCTATCAGCTGAACTTTATCGACACCCCGGGGCACGTGGACTTTTCCTATGAAGTTTCCCGCTCGCTGGCGGCCTGTGAAGGCGCGCTGCTGGTAGTCGATGCCGGTCAGGGGGTTGAAGCCCAGACGCTGGCCAACTGTTATACAGCGATCGAGATGGATCTGGAAGTTGTGCCGATCCTGAACAAAATCGATCTGCCTGCCGCTGACCCAGAGCGTGTCGCGGAAGAAATTGAAGAAATCGTGGGTATCGATGCACTGGAAGCGACCCGCTGTTCAGCCAAAACCGGTTTGGGTGTTGAAGATGTTCTGGAGAACATCGTGCGTTCAATTCCGGCGCCAGAAGGTGATCCGGATGCGCCGCCACAGGCACTGATCATCGACTCCTGGTTCGATAATTATCTGGGTGTTGTTTCTCTGGTCCGTATTAAGAATGGTTCCCTGAAGAAAAACGACAAGATTAAGGTGATGAGTACCGGTCAGAGCTGGAATATTGATCGTATCGGTATCTTTACGCCAAAACAGGTTGATACAGACATCCTGAGAACCGGTGAAGTGGGCTGGGTTGTTTGCGGTATTAAAGACATCCTCGGTGCGCCGGTGGGTGATACCCTGACGCTGGCGAAAAACGGCTGTGACAAACCACTGCCGGGCTTTAAGAAGGTGAAACCTCAGGTTTATGCAGGTCTGTTCCCGGTTTCATCTGATGAATATGAAAACTTCCGTGATGCGTTGGGCAAGCTGAGCCTGAACGATGCGTCACTGTTTTACGAGCCGGAAAATTCAGCCGCACTGGGCTTTGGCTTCCGTTGTGGTTTCCTTGGCATGCTGCATATGGAAATCATTCAGGAGCGCCTGGAGCGTGAGTATGATCTGGATCTGATCACGACTGCACCGACTGTGGTGTATGAAGTGAAGAAGAGCAACGGTGAATTATTCTATGTTGACAGCCCGGCGAAACTGCCGCCAATCAATGAGATTGAAGTGATTGGTGAGCCGATTGCCCGCTGTAACATTCTGGTACCAAGTGAATATCTGGGTAACGTGATCACACTGTGTGTGGAAAAACGCGGTACGCAGGTTGACATGGTTTACCACGGAAATCAGGTTGCGCTGACATACGATATCCCGATGTCTGAAGTGGTTCTGGATTTCTTCGACCGTCTGAAGTCGACTTCCCGCGGCTATGCGTCGCTGGATTATGGCTTCCAGCGCTATGAAGAATCGGACATGGTTCGCGTAGATATTCTTCTGAATGGTGATCGTGTTGATGCCTTGGCTATTATTACCCATAAGGATCATGCACAGTCCCGTGGCCGTGATCTGGTTGAGAAGATGAGAGAGTTCATTCCTCGCCAGATGTTCGATATCGCAATTCAGGCGGCTATTGGTAACCACATCATTGCCCGTTCGACGGTCAAACAGTTACGTAAAAACGTGATTGCCAAGTGCTACGGTGGTGATGTGAGCCGTAAGAAAAAGCTGCTGCAGAAGCAGAAAGAAGGCAAGAAGCGGATGAAGCAGATCGGTAACGTCGAACTGCCGCAGGAAGCCTTCCTCGCCATTCTGCATGTTGGCAAAGACAAATAAATCGAGTTCGCCTTCCGCCGCAGTTTTGCGGCGGAATGGCTAGAAAAACATGAAAAAATCATCATAGGGACATAGGAACAGCAATGGCTAATCTGTTTTCGTTAATCCTGGTGCTGGCGACCCTGTTTACCGGGATCATCTGGGCACTGGATCGGTTTATCTGGGCACCCAAGCGTCAGCTTAAAATTGATGCTGCCGCTGCAAATGCAGGTGGCCAGGTAGATTCAAAAACACTGGAGTCGGTTGCACCACAGCCGAGCTGGGTTGAGTCAAGCAGCTCAATGTTCCCTGTGATTGCCATTATCATGGTTTTTCGCTCATTTATTTATGAGCCGTTCCAGATCCCATCCGGATCGATGATGCCAACCCTGCTGGTGGGTGATTTCATTCTGGTTGAAAAGTTTGCCTATGGCCTGCGTGATCCGGTTTTCCGTCACAAGATGGTAGAAACCGGTGAGCCGGAACGTGGGGATATTGTGGTTTTCAAATATCCGCCGCAACCGAGCGTAGATTACATTAAGCGCGTCGTAGGACTGCCAGGTGATACCGTGCGGTACAGTTACAACAAGCAGATTTGTATCGTGCCTCAGGGCGGCACTGAGTGTAAGCCAGTCCTGATGACCCATATGCAGGACAGTGATTTTGTTCAGGGCAGAACGCGCCTGATTCAGTTCACGGAACAGCTGGGTGAAGTGCAGCATAATATTCTCATCCATCCGCTGGAGCCGAATCAGACGCTGAAATATCAATATCACTCAGCGTCAGACATGGCGGAGTGGGTTGTACCGGAAGGTCAATACTTTGTGATGGGTGACAACCGTGACAACAGCGCTGACAGTCGTTACTGGGGCTTCGTGCCGGAAGCAAACCTGGTGGGCAAGGCGGTCGGGATCTGGATCAGCTTTGAATTTGAACGAAGTGCCGAGAGCGTACTTCCATCTTGGATTCCTACCGGTGTGCGATTCAATCGCATCGGTGGCATAAACTGATCGGGAAAAAATGACATCTCCTGTAGAAAGACTCCAGCGAAAGCTGGGACACGAATTTAATAACAGCGAATTACTGACGCTGGCGCTGACGCACCGCAGCGCGAACGGGACACACAACGAACGTCTGGAATTTCTGGGCGATTCTATTTTGAGTTTTGTGATTGCCGATGATTTGTATCACCGCTTCCCGAAAGTGGATGAAGGTGATATGAGCCGGATGCGTGCCACGCTGGTACGCGGCAAAACCCTGGCTGAACTGGGCCGGGAGTTTGAACTGGGTGATTACCTGTTGCTGGGACCGGGCGAACTGAAAAGTGGCGGCTATCGCCGTGATTCGATTCTGGCCGACTGTGTGGAAGCTATCATTGGCGCTATTTATCTCGACAGTGATATTGAGCATGTCCGCAGCATCGTCCTGAGCTGGTATCAGAGCCGTCTCGAAACCATTAAGCCCGGGATTAACCAGAAAGACCCGAAAACCCGCCTACAGGAATGCCTGCAGGGACGACGTTTGCCGTTGCCTGCGTATACTGTAACTAAGGTGCAGGGTGAAGCACATAATCAGGAATTCACTGTGCAGTGCGAGGTCACGGGGCTGGATAAACCTGTGATTGGAAAAGGCGGTAGCCGGCGCAAGGCTGAGCAGGCTGCAGCAGAACTGGCATTGAAGCAGTTAGAATCATGACAGACAAAACCCATTGTGGCTTTATTGCCATTGTAGGCCGTCCGAACGTCGGCAAATCCACGCTGCTGAACCGTTTGGTCGGGCAGAAGTTATCCATTACCTCACGTAAGCCGCAGACAACACGTCACCGGATTATGGGGGTGGACACCCGCGACGGCTTTCAGGCGGTATACGTCGATACGCCGGGACTGCACATCGAAGAAAAACGAACCATCAACCGTCTGATGAACCGGGCGGCAAGTAGTTCTCTGACTGATGTGGAGCTGGTGTTGTTCCTGGTCGACGGAACCCAGTGGACGCCAGATGACGAGATGGTGCTCAACAAGCTGGCGAAAACAGGTCTGCCTGTTGTATTGCTGGTGAATAAAATCGACAACGTCAAAATGAAATATGATCTTTTCCCGCACATTCAGGCGTTGTCGGAAAAGATGGATTTTAAAGCAATCGTACCGGTTTCGGCCAAACACGGCGGCGGTATCGACGTGGTCGAGCAGATCGTTCGCGAAAGTCTGCCGGAAGGGGAATACTACTTCCCGGAAGAGTATGTGACAGACCGTTCTCAGCGCTTTATGGCGTCTGAAATTATCCGTGAAAAGCTGATGCGTTTTACCGGTGAGGAACTGCCGTATTCTGTGACCGTGGAAATCGAGCGGTTTGACTATAATCCGGAAACGGACGGCTTTGATATCAATGGCCTGATTCTTGTGGAACGTAAAGGCCAGAAGAAGATGGTCATCGGTAAAGCTGGCGAGAAAATCAAAACCATCGGCCGTGAAGCCCGTCTGGATATGGAAGATCTGTTCGAACGTAAGGTTTACCTGGAACTCTGGGTGAAAGTGAAATCCGGTTGGGCAGATGACGAGCGCGCCTTGCGCAGCCTCGGTTATATCGACGATCTCTAAGGACAGCGATGGAAGGGTTGCAGCGCTGTTTTGTCCTGCATGCTCGTCCCTACAGTGAGACGAGTCTGATCCTGGACGTCTTCAGTGAAGAGTCCGGTCGGATCAGCCTGATGGCAAAAGGCGCACGCCGTAAGCGCTCCAATCTCAAAGGAGCGCTTCAACCTTTTACCCCGTTATTTCTCAAATGGTCTGGTCGTGGCAGCATGCCCGTCATGACCCATGCTGAGCCGATCAGTATCGGACTGCCGATGCGCAGTTACATTCTCTATTCCGCCCTGTATGTGAATGAAATTCTCGCCCGGGTGCTGGAAGCACAGACGCCGTATCCGGCGCTGTTTCTTGATTATCTCAATGTCTTGCGTGAACTGGCTCAGGCCGAGAACCCGGAACCGGCCCTGCGACGGTTTGAACTGGCTTTATTGGATCATCTGGGGTACGGCGTGGATTTCCTGCATTGTGCGGGCAGTGGCCTGCCTGTGGATGATGTGATGACCTATAACTACCGGGAGCAAAGGGGGTTTATTGCCTCTGTCGTCGCCGGGCAGCTTACGTTTACCGGACGGCAGCTGAAAGCCATTGCCGCCCGTCATTTTGAAACACAGGATCAGCTCAGGGCTGCAAAGCGCTTTACACGGATGGCCCTGAAACCGTATCTTGGCAGCAAACCATTAAAAAGCAGGGAATTGTTTATCCCTAGAGGAAGGAGTACCGCTTCATGAAGAATATACTGCTCGGCGTCAATATTGACCACGTCGCTACTTTACGCAATGCCCGTGGCACCCGTTATCCGGATCCTGTCCACGCGGCAGAAGTAGCCGAACGCGCTGGCGCTGATGGTATTACCATTCATTTACGCGAAGACCGCCGCCACATTACCGACCGTGACGTGCGCATTCTGCGTGAAACGATTCAGACCCGGATGAATCTGGAAATGGCGGTGACCGATGAAATGGTTCAGATTGCTCTGGAGACCAAACCTGAGTTTGTTTGCCTGGTGCCAGAAAAACGCGAAGAGCTGACCACAGAAGGAGGCTTGGATGTGGTCGGACAGCTGGACAAAGTGAAAGCGGCGACTGAAAAACTGTCTGCAGCCGGAATTCTGGTGTCGTTATTCATTGATGCTGACCGTGGGCAGATTGATGCTGCGGTAGCCTGTGGCGCGCCTTATATCGAGCTGCACACTGGTCACTATGCCGATGCAACGACGGATACAGAGCAGCAGGCCGAGCTGAAAAAAATTGCTGCGGCAGCCAGCTACGCCAGCGATCAGGGGATCAAGGTGAATGCCGGTCATGGTCTGACGTACCATAACGTGAAGCCAATCGCCGCACTGCCGGAAATCTATGAGCTGAACATTGGCCACGCGATTGTGGGCCGCGCTCTATTCGACGGTCTGCACCAAGCGGTTGCCGACATGAAAGCTGTGATGCTGGAAGCGCGCTGGTAATGGCCATTGTCGGTCTGGGCACGGATATTGCGGAAATTGCCCGCGTTGAGCTCGTGCTTGAGCGTACCGGGGCAGCCTTTGCACGCAGAGTGCTGACCCCTCAGGAGCAGGCCATTTTCAGGCAGCACAAACAGGCTGGCCGTTATCTGGCAAAGCGCTTTGCTGTCAAAGAAGCGGCTGCTAAAGCGCTGGGAACCGGCATCGCCTGTGGTGTGTCTTTTCAGGATTTTACTGTGACGAACAATGAGCGCGGTAAACCGGAACTGACGCTGAGCGGGAAAGCTGCTGAACTGGCGGCGCAGATGGCTGTTCGTCATGTCCACCTGACAATTGCTGATGAAAAGCACTATGCCGTTGCTACCGTGATTCTGGAAACAGACTGACGCGCGCGGTTACCCCGGCGACAAACAAAAAAAGGCCAGACGCGATATGTCTGGCCTTTTGTTTGTCATGTAGATGGCTTATTGCCGGTAGGCCTGTGATGCTTTCACGACATTGTTCATCTCATCAATCAGCTCAAACAGCTCCGGCTCCAGGTCTGTGACTGCCGTGCCGGCTTTCAGCTGGGTTTCCAGTGTGTAGCAGAGATTTTTCAGCCTCGGAACCCCGCTGTAGGCACAACTGCCGTGAAGTTTGTGTATCGACGGCCACAACTCAATCTCTTTGCCGTCCAGCACTTCGTTTACCAGCATTTCGACCTCGGGCATGAAGTCGAGCAGCATCTGCAGCATGTCTCTGGCCAGATCTTCCTTACCGGCGGCCTGCTTCAGCGCCAGATCCCAATCCCAGCTGACATTCTGATTGAGCGGACCCGGCGCGGGGGCTGCTGAATTGGTTGGTGCCGGTTCCGGGAGGCTGGCTGGCCCGTTGTTCTGAGGCTGAGGAATCCATTTGGCCAGCATCTGCTGCAAGATCTGTTCTTCAATGGGTTTGGTCAGGTAGTCATCCATCCCCGCCCGGAGCAGGCGTTCGCGCTCACCGGCCATGGCGTGGGCCGTGACGGCAATTACCGGCGTATTGTGGTTAAGGTCGGTTTCGTGGATAGCCTGACAGGCGCTGACCCCGTCCATTTCCGGCATCTGAATGTCCATGAAAATAAGGTCAAAAGCCTTCTGATGGGCATATTCCACCGCTTTGCGGCCACCCGTTGCGGTGATGACGGTTTCGACCCGCTCACTGAGCAGGGCTGCGATCAGCTTGAGGTTCGCCGGGTTATCATCGACGGCCATGACCGTCAGTGGTAACAGCACATCAGCCGGGGAAGCCAGCGGTAAAGGTTCAGGTTCTTCCTGCTGATCGGTCTGGCCGATCAGTGCATCGAAGAGTTTACGTTGTGCCAGTGGTTTACCCAGGCAGGCGGTGACACCTGCGGTCAGCAGGCGTTCCGACAGGGCAAGCTCAGTGGTCGGCAGACACACCAGAACCTTATCGGCCAGTTGCTCAGCTTTGAACACCATATCCAGAATGTTCGCCAGCGGCGGCTGTTCGCCCGGCGACAGGCAGAGCAGGGCAAAATCGTGATGCTCGACATCATCTTCCGGCATATCGGCGCGGTAGGTTACTTCCAGTCCGGCCTGAAGCAGGCGCTGTTGCAACACGTTGGCAGCCTGCAGATTCGATTCGATCAGCAGCAGGTGGCGTCCTTTGAGGTCGCGGGTATCGATCGGCTGTGAAACCGGCAGGTCGGTTTTATTCAGCCGCAAGGTAAACCAGAAGGTAGAGCCCTGATGCAGACGGCTGGTCAGGCTGATTTCACCGCCCATCTGGGTGACCAGTTTCTGGGTAATCACCAGCCCCAAACCAGTCCCGCCATACCGGCGTGAAATACTGGCATCGGCCTGACTGAATGCCTGGAACAGCTGGGCTTGCTGGCGTTCAGAAATCCCGATCCCGGTATCCCGGACCATGAACTGAAGTTCCAGGTTTTCATCTCGGTCGGCTTTCAGCTCGACGGCAATATCAATGTTACCGCGCTCGGTAAATTTAACGGCATTACCAATCAGGTTCGTCAGTACTTGCTGGATGCGAAGCGGATCCCCAATCAGGCCGGTCGGAATCCGGGGATCGACCCGCAGCGTCAATTCCAGTCCTTTTTCGTGGGCGCTTGGTGCAAGCAGTCTCATCACCTCATCGAGAGAATCGGTAAAGTCGAACGGAATGTTTTCCAGCAGCAGTTTTCCGGCTTCCAGTTTCGAGAAGTCGAGGATGTCATTGATGATGGTCAGCAGGTTGTTGGCCGACTTTTCAATTGTCAGCAGATAATCATGCTGGCTGGCACTGAGCCGGGTTTTCAGCATCTGACGGGTAAAGCCGATGACGCCGTTGAGCGGGGTGCGCAGTTCATGGGACATGTTAGCCAGGAATTCCGATTTCACCCGGGCTGCTTCCTGTGCCCGCTTTTTGGCAATATCCAGCTCGACGTTCTGGATCTCCAGCTGCTCCAGAGTTTCACGCAGATCGGAAGTGGCCTGATCGATGCTCTGTTGCATCTCGATGTGATAATCCGACAGGGAAATCGCCATGGCGTTGATCCCGTTTTTCAGGTTATCCAGTTCGCCCAGCAGTTCTCCTTCAATCCGAACGTCCAGGTGGCCGCGGCGGATACGGTCAACGACACTGATCATGTGGGAAATCGGCCGGGTGACATCCCGCATCAGGCGATAAGCGAACAGGCCGGAGAGGATCAGACCCAGCAACAGGACCATCAGGGCGGTGAAGACTTCCTGATACTGTTGCAGCCGCAGCGGACTCATGTCCATTTCAATCGAAATGTAACCCAGTGCCTTGGCCTGAAAGCCCGGGGCTGAGAGGTTACTTTGCTGGGCTTCTGTCAGGATCGGTGCCCGCATGATCATCGTGGTGTCATTGACGACAATATCGGGCAGGAAAGGAATCGGCTTGTCATCCGGGAACATCAGGGCTTCAAAATTCCGGTGGAAGTTTGAAGTGACAAAAAGCTCATTATTGCTGTCGAAGACGGCGATACTGCGTACAATGTCGGAATGCTTGCGGTGCGCGTAGCTGATAATGCGCCGGACTGCTTCACGGTTGTGATCAGCCATCCCGTATTCGGTCGAGATTGCCAGCGGTTCAATAATGCTGGTCCCGGTCGCCACCAGCTGATGTTCCAGATCCCGGTAGCGGCTCAGGGTAAAAAATGCGCTCAATAGCAGGCCAATGATCAGGGTTGGTGCTAATGTCAGGGTGAAAACCCGGGCGCGAAGTCCGTATTTGGTCATGGTTACAAGAAATCGATTCTGTGGGAGAATTGCGGCCTATGCTGGCCACGCAAGCATGTTCCAGCCCTTAGCTTAATGAATCTTTCCCGCAGCGACAATTGAAGTCTCTGCGGCATCGCCCTGAAAAGGCGACAAAACACCGTGAGTTACAACATTATGGCACGCTTTTTTAAGCCAACGAAACGTACTGTCAGCGACACCAAGCACAAAGAAGTTACTGTGACCCGCCTGGATCATCTGGGCGCGGGGATTGCCCACCTTGACCGTAAACCGGTGTTTATTCCGGGGTTGCTGCCCGGCGAACGCGCACTGGTTCAGCTCACTGAAAACAAAAAACAATACGCCCGAGCGAAAGTGATCAAACGGCTGACAGACAGCCCGGAACGCATTACACCGCAGTGTCCGGTTTATGACCAGTGCGGTGGCTGTAACTTGCAACACCTCTCTCATTCTGCTCAGGTTGATGCAAAGCGTCAGTCGCTGGGAGAGCTGATGGCAAAATTTGCCCTCGCTGACGGGCAGGAAAAAACCGCAGTTCTGACTCAGGACAGCGCAGTGACGGGTCAGGAATGGCTGTATCGGCGCAGTGCGCGTTTCAGCCTGAGGGTTGAGCCGGGTCAGGGGCTGTGTCTTGGATTTCGCAAGGAACAGAGCAAAGACATTGTCGACATCGTACATTGCCCGGTGCTGGCCGCATCGCTGAATGATCTGCTGCCGCCGCTCCGGGAAATGCTGAACTCCCTGCAGGGACGGCGTAACCTCGGGCATGTGGAGCTGGTGGAAGCGGATAACGGCCCGGTGGTCCTGATCCGGCATCTGAAACCATTTTCTGACCCGGATATGACGAAGATTCAGCAATTTGCTGACAATCAACGTGTTATGCTATTCCTTTCACCCGCTCCTGATGAAGTGATTCAGCTGACCGGCGATGCGCCGTATTACGAAGTGGAAGGACTCCGGCTGGCGTTTTCACCGAAGGATTTTATTCAGGTCAACCGGCCGGTCAATGAACAGATGATCGCACAGGCGATGTCATGGCTGGATGTGCAGCCTGAAGACCGGGTGCTGGATTTATTCTGCGGGTTGGGTAACTTCAGCTTGCCGCTGGCCAAAAGAGCGCGGGAAGTGGTAGGCGTTGAAGGCGTGGATGCCATGGTGCAGCGTGCCAGTGAGAATGCTGCGCTGAACGGTCTGAAAAATACTGCTTTTTATCAGGGCAATCTGGAAGACGGAATTGCGTCGTTCAGCTGGGCGCATGAAGGCTTTGATAAAGTCCTGCTGGATCCGGCCCGTGCAGGAGCGGCAGGCGTGATGACGCAGGTGGCAGCTTTGTCACCCAGCCATATTTTATATGTGTCCTGCAATCCGGCAACGCTGGCGCGGGACAGTCAGGTACTGTTGCAGCAAGGCTATCAGTTGCAACGCCTGGGGATGCTGGATATGTTTCCCCATACCGGACATTTGGAATCGATGGCCCTGTTTACCCGTGCCTGAATTCAGGCACTGACTTGAAAGGTGACAGGTATCCATCCGTAACTACGAAATACAGGACAGAATCATGGTCGCAGTTCGCGGTGCGCATTTAAAGGAAAACGTTCAATTTGAGCTGGTGCCTTGGGCAGAAAGCCTGTTACAGGACAGTACAACCTCGAACCGTCTGATCCAAACCTATCAGCGTTGTGAAGCGCATCTGGATAATCAGGCTGTTGCCAGTCAGATGCTGTGGCGTGGCCGGGAGATGGTCGAAATCCTGGTGATGCTCAGTATGGATGCCGATACCCTGATTGCTGCGTTGCTGTTCCCGCTGGTCGAGGCCGGGCTCTACAAGAGTGATGAGGTCAGAGAGGAATACGGCCAGTCGATCCTGTACATGGTGAAAGGGGTCAAACAGATGGCTGCTATCAGCCAGCTGAATGCCATCAAAGAAGGCGCGGCACAATCGGCGCAGGTGGATAATATCCGCCGGATGCTGCTGTCGATGGTAGACGACTTCCGCTGCGTGGTTATCAAACTGGCTGAGCGGATCTGTCATTTGCGCGAAGTGAAAGACGAGCCGGATGCGGTACGCCGTGCTGCTGCGCGCGAATGTGCCAATATCTACGCGCCGCTGGCGAACCGTCTGGGGATTGGTCAGCTCAAGTGGGAAATCGAAGACTACGCCTTCCGGTACAATCACCCGGAGACCTACAAGCAGATTGCCAAGCAACTGGCTGAACGCCGGATTGACCGTGAACAGTACATCGAACGCTTCGTGGCCGATCTGGATGAATCGATGAAAGCCTCGCACATCAAAGCCGAAGTACATGGCCGGCCGAAGCATATTTACAGCATCTGGCGCAAGATGCAGAAGAAGAGCCTGGCGTTTGATGAACTGTTTGACGTGCGTGCGGTGCGGATCATTGCCGACCAGCTTCAGGATTGTTACGCCGCGCTGGGGGTGGTCCACACCAAGTACCGTCATCTGCCCAAAGAATTCGACGACTATGTCGCGAACCCGAAACCGAACGGTTATCAGTCGATTCATACCGTGGTGATTGGTCCGGAAGGCAAAACGATTGAAATCCAGATCCGGACCAAGCAGATGCACGAAGAGTCGGAACTGGGCGTGGCTGCGCACTGGAAATACAAAGAGTCCGGCACGTCGTCCGGTGCTCATTCCGCCTATGATGAGAAAATCAACTGGCTGCGGAAACTGCTGGCCTGGCAGGAAGAGATGTCCGATTCGGGCGAAATGCTCGAAGAACTGCGCAGTCAGGTGTTCGACGATCGGGTTTATGCCTTTACGCCCAAAGGGGATGTGGTGGACCTGCCGCAGAATGCGACCCCGCTGGATTTTGCTTACCACATTCACTCAGAAGTGGGACACCGCTGTATCGGTGCCAAAGTCGAAGGACGTATCGTACCTTTCACCTATCACCTGCAAATGGGTGATCAGGTGGAAATCATCACCCAGAAAGAACCCAATCCGTCCCGTGACTGGCTGAATCCGAACCTGGGCTTTGTGAATTCCAGCCGTGCCCGTGCCAAAGTGCATGCCTGGTTCCGGAAGCAGGACAGAGACAAGAATATTGCGGCCGGCCGGGAGATCCTGGAGCAGGAACTGCACAAAATCGGCGCGACGATGAAAGACGCCGAAGCTTATGCTCTGAAACGCTTCAACGTGAATTCGACCGACGAACTCTTCGCGGGTGTCGGGAGCGGTGACCTACGTATCAATCAGGTGATCAACCACATCAATGCGCTGGTGAACAAACCGACCGCGGAAGAAGAAGATCAGCAATTGCTGGAGCGCCTGACGGAAGCGAGTAACAAGGCCAGTCAGAAAAAACCGCAGCGTGATGCGGTGGTCGTGGAAGGGGTCGATAACCTGATGACGCATCTGGCGCGCTGTTGTCAGCCGATCCCCGGTGATGACATTGCAGGCTTTGTGACTCAGGGTCGGGGGATCTCGGTGCACCGCAGTGACTGCGAACAGCTGGAAGAATTGCGTCATGTAGCGCCGCAGCGAATCATCAACACGGTCTGGGGCGGCAGTTTTGCAGGGCGTTACGCGCTGACAGTGCGGGTAACGGCATCTGAACGCAATGGCCTGATCAAAGATCTGACGAACACACTGCATAACGAGAAGGTCAAGGTTGCCGGTGTGAAGAGCCGGATTGATTTCAGAAAGCAGATGTCGATCATGGATTTTGATGTCGAACTGACTGATCTGGATACGCTGGGCAGGGTCCTCAAGCGACTGGAACAGGTCAAAGATGTGGTCGAGGCCAGACGGTTACACTGAATCTGGCAGATTCACGAGATTAACCATTCAGCAGAAGCGGGCACCGGCCCGCTTCGTTTTATGAACAGAGCAGGATACGGTCATCATGAGCGAGAAAGCCCCCATCAACACATTGCAGGCTATTATGGCAAAACTGCGGGATCCGGACGGCGGTTGTCCCTGGGACCTCCAGCAGGATTTTGCCTCAATCGTGCCGCATACCCTGGAAGAAGCTTACGAAGTCGCGGATGCGATTGCTGAAGAAAACTGGGCTGAAGTGAAGGAAGAGCTGGGGGATTTGCTGTTTCAGGTGATTTTCTACAGTCAGTTGGGGAAAGAACAGGGACTGTTTGAATTTGATGATATCGTCAGCGGAATCAACAACAAGCTGATCCGGCGTCATCCGCATGTGTTTGCCGACCAGCGTTTTGAAGATGAAGCTGCCATTCACGCTAACTGGGAAGCGGAAAAAGCCAAAGAGCGTGCAGAAAAAGGGCTGGACGACAGCATTCTGGCGAATATCCCCAAAGCCATGCCCGCACTGAACCGGGCCGATAAAATCCAGAAACGCTGTGCGAGATATGGTTTTGACTGGCTAACGCTGGGCCCGGTCGTCGAAAAAGTGCAGGAAGAAATGGATGAAGTGATGGCAGAAGCCCATCAGGCCATCCCTGATCAGGACAGAATTGAGGAAGAGATCGGGGATCTGCTGTTCGCGGTGGTGAACCTCAGCCGTCACCTGAAAGTGAAGCCGGAAATGGCGCTGCACCGGGCCAACCGAAAGTTCGAACGCCGCTTTCGCGAAGTAGAACAAAGTGTCCTGGAACAAGGAAAACGCGTAGATACCTGCTCACTGGATGAGCTTGATGCCGAGTGGGAAAAAGTTAAACAGAAGGAAAAACAGAGCCAATCGGGGGAGTAAGCGCTAACCGGCTTGCATTTAAACCGTCAAGGCATTTGGGCTTGATTTGGGACAAAAAGCTGTCGTCTATACTGTGATAGTTTTCACGTTGTGGCAATAAAATGTGTCTGGTATACTAATTTCCCGTCCAGATACTTTTTATCCTCTACACCAAATCTTCCAGGTTTAACATGACAACGAATTACATTTTTGTGACGGGCGGTGTTGTATCCTCCCTAGGTAAAGGTATTGCTGCAGCATCACTAGCGGCCATCTTAGAGGCCCGTGGTCTGAAAGTGACCATGATGAAGCTAGACCCTTACATCAACGTTGATCCGGGTACGATGAGCCCCATTCAACACGGTGAAGTATTCGTTACGGAAGACGGTGCAGAGACCGACCTAGACCTCGGTCACTACGAGCGTTTCATTCGTACCAAGATGACCAAGCGCAACAACTTTACCGCAGGCCGTGTTTATGAAGACGTACTGCGTAAAGAGCGTCGCGGTGACTACCTGGGTGCGACCATTCAGGTGATCCCACATATCACAAACGCGATTAAAGAGCGTGTGATTGCCGGTGCCGAAGGCCACGACATTGCGATTGTCGAAGTGGGCGGTACTGTGGGTGATATCGAATCCCTGCCATTCATGGAAGCGATCCGTCAGCTGGCGGTTGAGCTGGGCCGTGAGCGTGCCATCTTTACTCACCTGACGCTGGTGCCATATCTGGCTGCCGCGGGTGAAGTGAAAACCAAGCCAACTCAGCACTCAGTGAAAGAACTGCTGTCTATCGGTATTCAGCCAGACGTGCTGATCTGCCGTTCTGACCGCATGATTCCTGCGAACGAACGTGCCAAGATTGCACTGTTCTGTAACGTGCCTGAGAAAGCTGTGATTTCGATGAAAGACGTCGACTCCATCTACAAAATCCCTCAGCTGATTAAGTCTCAGGGTCTGGATGAGCTGGTTTGTCAGCGTTTCGGCATTACTGCGCCAGAAGCTGATCTGAGCGAGTGGGAACGCGTGATTTATGAAGAAGCGAATCCAACCAGCGAAGTGACGATCGGTATGGTCGGTAAGTACACCGAGCTGCCAGATGCTTACAAGTCAGTCAACGAAGCGCTGAAACATGCCGGTCTGAAAAACCGTCTGTCTGTGAACATCAAATATGTTGATTCACAGGACGTTGAGTCGAAAGGCGTTGAAATGCTGGAAGGCCTGGACGCAATTCTGGTTCCGGGCGGCTTCGGTGGTCGTGGTGTTGAAGGCAAGATCATGACAGCGCAGTATGCGCGTGAAAACAAAATTCCGTACCTGGGCATCTGTCTGGGCATGCAGGTGGCTCTGATTGAGTACGCTCGTAACGTGGCTGGCCTGACTGGTGCACACTCCACTGAGTTTGATGCGAAATCCCCTTATCCGGTTGTGGGTCTGATCACTGAGTGGGTTGACAGCGAAGGGAACGTTGAAGAACGTACTGAAGCGTCTGATCTGGGCGGTACTATGCGTCTGGGTTCTCAGCTGTGTCATCTGGAAGAAGGCAGCAAAGCCCGTGAACTGTACGGCAGTGCGACCATTCATGAGCGTCACCGTCACCGTTACGAAGTGAACAACAATCTGCTGCCTCAGCTGAAAGAAGCAGGTCTGAAAGTCTCCGGCCTGTCCGCAGACAAGAAACTGGTCGAAATTATTGAAGTGCCGGATCACCCATGGTTCGTTGCGGCTCAGTTCCACCCTGAGTTCACTTCGACCCCACGTGACGGGCATCCGTTGTTTGAAGGTTTCGTGAAGGCGGCTGGTCAGCACCAGCGCGGCGAGCTGGAAAACAGCTAAGATTACAAATAGCTGTTGCACAGGAGTGCGACAGCTTTTTTTTCGCTTTTTTAAATCAAAATAAAGCAAGAGGAAACACAATGTCTAAGATCGTTAAAGTTCTGGGTCGTGAAATTATCGACTCACGCGGTAACCCAACAGTTGAAGCGGAAGTTCACCTGGAAGGCGGATTCGTAGGTATGGCTGCGGCGCCATCTGGTGCATCTACCGGTTCTCGTGAAGCACTGGAACTGCGTGACGGCGACAAATCTCGTTTCCTTGGCAAAGGTGTACTGAAAGCCGTTGAAGCGGTGAATGGTCCTATTGCTCAGGCACTGGTTGGTAAAGATGCGAAAGCACAAGCCGACATCGACCAAATCATGATCGACCTGGACGGCACTGAAAACAAATCTAAGTTCGGTGCAAACGCAATCCTGGCGGTATCTCTGGCAAACGCAAAAGCAGCCGCTGCTGCGAAAGGCATGCCTCTGTATGAGCATATCGCTGAGCTGAACGGCACTCCGGGCCAGTTCTCTATGCCTCTGCCAATGATGAACATCATCAACGGTGGTGAGCACGCAGACAACAACGTAGACATCCAGGAATTCATGATTCAGCCAGTTGGCGCAAAAACGCTGAAAGAAGCGCTGCGTATCGGTGCTGAAGTATTCCATAACCTGGCGAAAGTTCTGAAGGCGAAAGGCCTGAACACTGCTGTGGGTGACGAAGGTGGTTTCGCACCAAACCTGGAATCTAACGCTGCGGCACTGGCTGCAATCAAAGAAGCAGTTGAAATGGCTGGTTACGTTCTGGGTAAAGACGTGACTCTGGCGATGGACTGTGCGGCTTCTGAGTTCTATGACAAAGAAGCGGGCCACTACAACATGAAAGGCGAAGGTAAAATCTTCACTTCTGAAGAGTTTAACTTCTACCTGCAGGATCTGGCGAACCAGTACCCAATCGTTTCTATCGAAGACGGTCTGGACGAGTCTGACTGGGATGGCTTCAAGCACCAGACAGAACTGCTGGGCGACAAACTGCAACTGGTGGGCGACGACCTGTTCGTAACCAACACCAAGATCCTGAAAGAAGGTATCGAGAAAGGTATCGCGAACTCTATCCTGATCAAATTCAACCAGATCGGTTCTCTGACTGAAACCCTGGCTGCGATCAAGATGGCGAAAGACGCGGGTTACACTGCCGTGATCTCTCACCGTTCTGGTGAAACTGAAGATGCAACTATCGCTGATCTGGCGGTAGGTACTGCAGCGGGCCAAATCAAGACAGGTTCTATGAGCCGTTCTGACCGTGTTGCGAAGTACAACCAGCTGATCCGTATCGAAGAAGCGCTGGGTGAGAAAGCACCTTTCAACGGTCTGAAAGAAGTGAAAGGCCAGGCATAAGCCTGATCTCTTCCTTTCGTCAGCACTGCTGACACAGAATGATAAGCCGCTCATACAGAGCGGCTTTTTTATGTCCGAATGGCGGTGCAGGAACTGGTCACACCGGGCGCTTTATGGGATTATTAGCCATTCCGGGGCTGAAAATCTGGCCTGCCGGTCTGAATCAATCAACCAAGAACGAGGCTTGCATGCGTGTATTCTGTGCTGTGTTGCTGTTAGTCCTAGCCTGGCTGCAGTACGAATTCTGGCTCGGCAAGAATGGCATGTCTGATTACATGGCGCTGACTGAAAATGTCGCGTTACAACAAAAAGCCAATGCGGAGTTGGGACAACGAAACCAGCAGATGTATGCGGAAATTAATGATTTACATCAGGGGCTGGAAGCTGTTGAAGAACGTGCCCGCCATGAGTTGGGCATGATCAAGCCGGGAGAAACCTTTTTCCGCATCGTGGGTGACAATACGCCCTGAGGGCACACTCTGACGTTATTTTTGCAGTAAGACCAACCATGACTCAAACCTTAACTGCAGTCGTTCCTGCCGCGGGTATCGGCAGCCGGATGAAGGCTGACCGCCCCAAGCAGTATCTGACCATTGCAGGCAAAACGATTTTAGAACATACGGTGGACTGCCTGTTGCAGCATCCCGCGATAGGCCGGGTTGTGATTGCGATCAGCGACGGCGATCCCTATTTTAAACAACTGCCGCTGGCACACCGCCCGGAAGTCGTGGTTGTGCCGGGCGGCGCTGAGCGTGCTGATTCGGTTTTTGCCGGTCTGGCGGTGCTGGCAGACGACGACTGGGTGCTGGTCCATGATGCCGCGCGTCCCTGTCTGCATCAGGATGATATTACCCGCTTAATTACACAGGCCAGACAGAGCCGGGATGGTGCCATTCTGGCTGCGCCGGTGCGCGATACGATGAAACGGGGCAATGGGCATCAGGCGATCGCAACGACGGTTGACCGGACGGATCTCTGGCACGCGCTTACACCGCAGATGTTTCAGGTGGGCAGGTTACGTGATGCCATGGCCAAAGCTCTGGCCGAGGGGGCTGTGATCACCGATGAAGCCTCGGCGTTAGAATATTGTGGTTTTGCACCAACGCTGGTTCCGGGCCGGGCCGATAATCTGAAAGTGACACAGCCGGAAGACCTTGTACTGGCTGAATTTTACCTGCAGCAAAGATGTAAGGAGCAGGCGTAATGCGAATTGGACACGGTTTTGACGTACATAAATTTGGCGGCGAAGGCCCGGTCATCATCGGTGGTGTTGAAGTGCCTTATGAATATGGCCTGATTGCTCACTCTGACGGGGATGTTGCCCTGCATGCCGTGTGCGATGCGCTGCTGGGTGCCATTGGTGCCGGTGATATCGGCCGTCATTTTCCGGATACCGATGCCGAGTGGGCAGGCGCGGACAGTCGGATGCTGCTCCGCGATGTGTATTCCAAAGTGAAGGCTAAAGGCTACTGTCTTGGGAATCTGGATGTCACCATTATTGCCCAGGCACCGAAAATGGCACCTTACATTGATGAGATGTGTCAGCGGATTGCCGACGATCTGGAAACAACAGTCGATAATATTAATGTAAAGGCCACGACCTCTGAGCGTCTGGGCTTTACAGGTCGCAAAGAAGGCATTGCCTGCGAAGCGGTCGTTCTGCTGCGTTCTCTGTAACGCAGTGACTTTCTGTTGAACGGAAAAACTATGACAATTGATATGGACAGCCTGAGCTGGCTGAATGGCAAGCCTGTCTGTGAGGGCCGGAGTAAAGTCCGCCCGGAAGATTTTATTGTAAAAGAGCAGCTGGGTTTTGACTTTGCCGGGAGTGGTGAGCACTTCATGGTGAAGATCCGTAAAACCGGTGAAAACACCAAGTATGTGGTCAATGAACTGGCGAAAGCATGCGGTGTGAAATCCCGGGATGTCAGCTGGGCGGGTCTGAAAGACCGGCATGCGGTGACAGAACAGTGGCTGAGCGTTCATCTGCCGGGTAAACCGGATCCGGATTTGACTCAGTTTGTTGCTGAACATCCGGGTGTGGAAGTGCTTGCGACAGACCGACATGATAAGAAACTGCGTCCGGGCGATCTGGCCGGCAACCATTTTGAGTTGCGCCTGACTGAGCTGACACAACCGCAGGAGCTGGAATCGCGCCTGGTGAAAATTCAGCAACAGGGTGTCCCGAATTATTTTGGCGCTCAACGCTTTGGTCACGACGGCAATAATGTGGTGAAAGCCCGTGCCTGGGGGAACGATGAGTTTCGGGTCCGGGATAAGAGCAAGCGCAGTTTTTACCTCTCTGCGGCCCGTTCCTGGCTGTTCAATCAGGTGCTCTCCCAGCGGATTGCTCAAGGTCAATCTGGGCTGCTGCTGGCCGGTGACTGTGTTCAGGCTGTAAACAGTGAAGGCTGGGACGTGGTCGAGCAGGTAACGCCGGAATTACAGGCGCAGGTCGACAACGGAACCTTGTTTATTACTGCGCCAATGATGGGGGACAACGCCTTACCGAGTCTGGGAGAGGTGGCGGCCTTTGAAATGCAGGTCATTGAGCAGGAACCCCTGTTGCTGAAGCTGATCCGTGATAACCGGATGCGGCACGAACGCCGTCCGCTGATGCTGCGTCCGTCAGAAATGGACTGGCAACTGGAAGAAAATTCGCTTGTGGTTCAGTTTTCTTTGCCGGCTGGCTGTTTTGCGACGGCTGTCATGCGGGAGCTGATCGATGAGCCAGAGCAAAAGGATGGCAGATATGCGAATTTTGATCAGTAACGATGACGGTATCTTTGCTGAAGGAATTAATATTCTGGCCGATACCCTGAAAGAGCTGGGTGAGGTTTATGTGGTTGCCCCTGACCGGAACCGCAGCGGGGCTTCGAACTCTCTGACCCTGGAGACACCTTTGCGTGTCCGTGAAGAAGGGATCAGAAGAGTCTCCGTTGAAGGAACTCCGACGGATTGCGTGCATTTCGCGCTGAATGAATGGTTGACCGAAAAACCGGATATCGTGGTGGCAGGTATTAATCATGGCGCAAATCTGGGGGATGATGTCCTGTATTCAGGCACCGTTGCTGCCGCAACGGAAGGTCATTTTCTGGGCGTTCCTGCAATTGCCGTCTCCCTCGTTGGTCGTGAACATTTTGCGACGGCAGCGCAGGTCGTGAAGGAAATGATCGGGCGGCTCAAGATGCAGCCATTGCCCAGCAATAAGATTTTGAATATTAATGTACCTGATGTTCCGCTGTCCGATTTGGGTGAGTGGCAGATCACCCGCTTAGGTGCACGTCACCGGGCGGAAAAAATGGTGAAAGATGTCGATCCCCGGGGCAAAACGATCTACTGGCTCGGCCCCCCGGGTAGTTGTCAGGATGCCGGACCCGGAACGGATTTTTACGCCATTGAACGTAAGCAGGTATCAATTACACCGCTTCAGGTCGATCTCACAGCGCATGATGTGCTGGACGAGCTGACACAGTGGATGAAACAAGTGGAGAACAACGGATAATGCGCTATGCGGAACAACGCCATAGCCTGATGGAATATTTGCGTCAGCAGGGAATTGCTGACCGGAAAGTGCTGCAAGTCATGGACAGGGTTCCCCGCGAACATTTTGTGGATGAGGCTCTGTCACACAAAGCTTATGAAAATAATGCTCTGCCGATTGGCAGCGGGCAGACCATTTCTCAACCCTATATCGTCGCCAGAATGACGGAATTGCTTGAGCTGAAACCGGATTCCCGGGTGCTGGAAATCGGCACCGGTTCCGGTTATCAGACAGCCATTCTGTCACAGATGGTCGAACGTGTTTACTCGGTTGAGCGGATCAAAACGCTGCAATGGCAGGCCAAGCGCCGCTTCAAGCAGCTGGATTTGCATAACATATCCACCAAGCATGGTGACGGTTGGCTCGGCTGGGCCAGCAAAGGACCTTTTGACGCCATTATTGTCACCGCAGCCGCCGAAACGGTGCCAACCGCACTGCTCGGACAGCTGGCTGAAAGAGGGCGTCTGGTCATTCCGGTAGGCGACGATTATCAGGTTCTGAAGCGTATTCGTTTCATTGACGGCCAGTTTGTCACGGACGATATTATTCCCGTTCGTTTTGTTCCCTTAGTTGCTGGGGAGCTGGCATAACGGATGAATGGCATGAGCAGAAAGAAGCGCAGACTCTCAGTGATGTTGACAGCGGGCTTGCTGCTGTCTGCTTGTGCCACTTATCCGCCGCCCGGCGCCAATTATGAGAATACTGAAGCCGGAAGCTATCGCGGCAGTTTTTACGAAGTGCAGAGAGGAGACACGCTGTACTTCATTGCCTATCTGTCTGGACGTGATGTCAATGAGCTGATTGCAATTAATCAGCTGGCTCCGCCTTATACGATTTACCCGGGCCAGAAACTCTTCCTGTGGAAGCCCAAGTATGTGGCGCCTCAGTTTGGCCATAAGGTTGCGGTGCAGCCGACTCAGCCAATCATCCAAAAACCGTCCGCGCCGCCCAAACCGCCAAAACGTGAGGTTGTGCCTTATCAACCCACCGTTGTGGTCGGTCCAGCAGTTGCGGCAACGGCAGTCCCTGCAACCGCAGCGACCTCGGTGCCGGCTCCGGTGATCAAACCGCCTGTCAAATCAGCCCCAGTCAGTAAGCCAGTGGTGAAGCCATCGCCCAAACCGGCGACAGTACCACCAAAACCGGCGACATCTACGACTAAAATCGCACAAAAAAGCGTCAAGAAAGATGTTGATCGTCCTTCCACAAAAGAGTACTCTCAAGATTCAAAAAGTAACAAAGTTGTTACAAGCCAGGCCCAGCCGAAGGACGATTCTGGTAAGACTTCAAAGTCTGGTGCTGACAAGGTTGACAGTTGGGTATGGCCGACGAAAGGAAGAGTGATTGCCCGTTTCTCCGATAAGGAAAACGGCAATAAAGGCATTGATATCGCTGGTCACAGAGGCCAGGACGTCAAAGCCACTGCAGCCGGAAAAGTCGTTTATGCCGGTAATGCATTAAGGGGCTATGGCAACCTTGTCATTATCAAACACAACGACGATTACCTCAGTGCATATGCGCACAATGACCGGGTACTCGTCAGGGAGCAAGATACGGTAACCGCGGGGCAAAAAATTGCCGCGATGGGCAGCTCAGGAACGAACAGTGTCCGGCTGCACTTTGAGATCCGTTACAAAGGCAAGTCAGTGAATCCGCTCAGGTACCTGCCAGACTGACAGACTGCTCGAGCGTGATGAACCGGATTTGTGAGATGCTATCTGGGAGGCGCTATGAGCAGAAGTAATGCAGCTACTGATATCGAAAACTATGATGAGTTTGATGATGACATGGAGATCGATGTCGAAGAGCAGGAAGCCGATATTTCCGCTAAATCAGAGATCGATGATGCAGACGATGAGCTGGACATCTCGTCATACACTGTCACTCAGAAAGCATTAGATGCGACTCAGCTTTACCTTGGTGAGATCGGTTTTTCCCCACTTTTAACCGCCGAGGAAGAAGTTCTTTACGCCCGTCGTGCCCTGCGTGGTGACGAAGTGGCGCGCAAACGCATGATTGAAAGTAACCTTCGATTGGTCGTGAAGATCTCCCGCCGTTACAGCAACCGCGGTCTGGCACTGCTGGATCTGGTTGAAGAAGGGAACCTTGGCCTGATCCGTGCGGTTGAGAAATTTGATCCGGAACGTGGTTTCCGCTTCTCGACCTATGCAACCTGGTGGATCCGTCAGACGATTGAACGGGCTATCATGAACCAGACCCGGACAATTCGCCTGCCGATTCATGTCGTCAAAGAGCTGAATGTCTACCTGCGGACTGCCCGTGAGCTCGCTCAGAAGTTGGATCACGAACCAACCGCTGAAGATATTGCGTTGCAGCTTGATAAGTCGGTCGATGATGTGAACCGGATGCTGCGTCTGAATGAACGCGTCGGTTCGGTCGACAATCCGATAGGCGGTGACTCAGAAAAAGCGTTGCTGGATATTATTCCGGATGAACGTTGCGGCGGACCGGAAACTTCAACTCAGGACGACGATATGAAAACATCCATCGTCACCTGGCTGCAGGAGCTGAATCCGAAACAACGCGAAGTACTGGCCCGACGTTTTGGCCTGCTCGGTTATGAAGCCTCAACGTTGGAAGATGTTGGCCGGGAAATCGGTCTGACCCGTGAGCGGGTGCGCCAGATTCAGGTTGAGGGGCTGCGCCGTCTGCGTGATATGCTGACCCATCAGGGCTTGAATATCGAGTCGCTGTTTAATCAGGAAATGTGAATACAGCTTTGTTGAGAGCATTTCAGTAGAAAATAAAAAAGGACGCCACGGCGTCCTTTTTTGATCGGGAGAGTTCTGAATTACAGCAGTGCTTTCAGGCGGTATAACTCATCAAGCGCTTGTCGTGGCGTCAGCTCATCCGGATTCAGACGCGCCAGCGCTTCTTCGACTTCACTCGACTCAGGAATCAGTGAAAGTTGCTGATTATCGGAGTGTTGCTGGCTTGGCTGCTCAATGGCCTGCTGATGGCCACTAGCCTCCAGTTGCTGCAGCTTTTGCTTCGCGCGCTTGATCACGGACTTCGGAACCCCGGCCAGGCTGGCGACGGCTAAACCGAAGGATTTACTGGCTGCGCCTTCCTGCACCGCGTGCATAAAGGCGATTTCGTCACCATGCTCAATCGCATCCAGATGGACATTGGCCAGTCCCGGAAGCAGTGAAGGCAATTCTGTCAGTTCGAAATAGTGGGTTGCAAACAGGGTCATGGCAGCGATCTTCTCGGCCAGCCATTCAGCACTGGCCCAGGCCAGTGACAAACCATCGTAAGTACTGGTGCCGCGGCCGATTTCATCCATCAGCACCAGACTGTTTTCCGTCGCATTGTGCAGGATATTTGCGGTCTCGGTCATTTCCACCATGAAAGTCGAACGGCCGGAAGCCAGATCGTCAGAGGCGCCAATCCGGGTAAAGATCCGATCCAGCGGGCCAATGGTGGCTGCATCTGCCGGGACGTAAGAGCCGACATGAGCCATCAGGGCAATCAGTGCCGTCTGTCGCATGTAGGTGGATTTACCGCCCATGTTCGGTCCGGTAATGATCAGCATGCGGCGGTCCTGATGCAGCGAAATCGGGTTGGCAATGAACGGATCATCCAGCACTTGCTCAACGACAGGATGGCGGCCAGCACTGATTTCAACCTCAGGTTTGTCACTCAGGGTCGGACGACAGTAATTCAGGGTATCAGCCCGTTCAGCCAGGTTTGCCAGGACATCCAGTTCTGACAGTGCTGATGCGGTCTGCTGTAATTGCGCCAGATGCGGCAGCAACTGATCAAAGAGGGCTTCCCAGAGCTGTTTTTCCAGTGCCAGTGCTTTGGATTTGGAATTCAGAACTTTGTCTTCATGCTCTTTCAACTCAGGAATGATATAACGCTCAGCGTTTTTCAGGGTCTGACGACGGACGTAATGACTGGGCACACGGTGGCTCTGGCCCCGGCTGATCTGGATATAGAAGCCATGGACCTGATTAAAACCGACTTTCAGGCTGTCGATGTCGTGGCGTTCCCGCTCACGTTCTTCCAGCTCTTCCAGAAACTTGGTTGCGCCGTCAGCCAGATCCCGCCATTCGTCCAGTTCAGCATTGTAGCCGGGGGCCAGGACGCCGCCATCGCGGATCACGACGGGCGGATTTTCAATAATGGCACGTTCTAACAGTGCGCACAGTTCATCCATTGGCTGGCTGTATTCGGCGAGCTGGCGAACATGGGCACTGTCGAGCTCATTCAGCAATTCTGCCAGCTGAGGCAGATGTTGCAGTGCGGTCCGCATCCGGGCCAGATCCCGGGGACGGGCTGAACGGAGTGCCAGTCGGGCCAGAATCCGCTCCAGATCTCCCATATGGCGCAGGACCTCAGCCAGCTCGGCAAACATGCCACTGTCTTTCAGATTGCCAATGGCGTCCAGCCGGTGATTCAGTTGCTGGCGGTTGCGAACCGGCTGATGCAGCCAGCGTTTGAGCAGGCGGCTGCCCATCGGCGTTGCAGTCTGATCTAAGACTGAAGCCAGCGTGTTTTCGGTGCCGCCGGCCAGATTCTGGGTCAGTTCCAGATTTCGGCGGGTGGCGGCATCCAGCACCACCGACTCATCCTGGCTGTCACGGGTGATGGCGCGAATATGCGGCAGGGCAGTGCGCTGGGTATCTTTGACGTACTGCAGCAGGCAGCCTGCGGCACAGAGGCCAAATTCAGCCTGTTCAACACCGAAACCAATCAGATCCCGGGTGCCGAATTGCAGCGTCAGTTGCTGGCGGGCCGTTTCCAGATCGAATTCCCAGACCGGACGACGGCGTGCGCCTTTCATATGGCTGAACAGGCCGGGCAGCGGGAAATCTTCCGGGTACAGCAACTCGACCGGGCTGGTGCGTTGCAGTTCAGCCTGCATCGCCTCTTCTGTTTCGGGTTCGGTCAGCATGAAGCGGCCGGAGGTGATATCCAGTGTGGCATAGCCGAAGCGGCCGTTCTGACAGAAAATTGCGGCAATCAGGTTATCACGCCGCTCGTGCAGCAGCGCTTCGTCACTGACGGTACCCGGCGTGACAATCCGCACGACCTGTCTTTCCACCGGGCCTTTGCTGGTGGCCGGGTCGCCGATCTGCTCACAGATTGCCACCGACACACCTAACTGGACCAGTTTGGCCAGATAGGCTTCTACAGCGTGGTAAGGCACACCGGCCATCGGGATTGGCTGGCCGTTGCTGGAGCCCCGCTTGGTCAGTGATATATCGAGCAGCTGAGAGGCTTGTTTGGCATCGTCAAAGAAAAGCTCGTAGAAATCTCCCATCCGGTAAAACAGCAGGACATCAGGGTTTTCTGCCTTGATCCGTAAGAATTGCTGCATCATGGGGGTGTGTTTTTCTAAACCTTGTACTGTCACGCTGTCGCCCGCTTCAAACCGAGAAAAATCAGGCTGCCTAGGATACGTGAAAGGCCCTGATGGGCAAAGGGGGGAGGAAGAATTTCTGTGGCTTGATAGCGGATGGACAACCGAGTAAGGTGGCGGCATTGGCTGCGCACGGAGGAAAGCAGATGACAGGAACATCTTTGGCAATACAGGTTGGACAGGCACTGAAAGACCAGCAATGGCTGGCGGTGACTGCGGAATCTTGTACCGGTGGCGGTGTATCTGCTGCAATCACTGATGTTGCCGGGAGCTCGGGCTGGTTTGACCGCGCTTTCGTGACTTACAGCAATGAGGCCAAGCAGGACATGCTGGGGGTACGGGCAGACACGCTGACTGAGTATGGTGCTGTGAGTGAGCCTGTGGTGTCACAAATGGCGCAAGGCGCGCTGACTTACTCTCGAGGCCAGATCAGTGTCGCCATCAGCGGCATTGCGGGTCCGGATGGCGGAACGCCGGACAAACCGGTTGGCACGGTCTGCTTTGCCTGGGCGGATGCGACGGGCTGGATGTTGGTGGAGACCTGCCATTTTGACGGTGACCGCTGGAGCGTGCGTGAGCAGGCCGTCGAGCGGGCGCTGCAAGGGATTTTGGATCGCCTGAATGCGATGCAGTGAAGATCACAATCCGGCCCGATGGATCCCCCGGAGCGGAAAAAAATGCCATCCAGTGCTAGACACTGTATGAATAGACAGTATACTAAGCACAACTTTGATTGAATGAATTAGCATCCGTTGGAGAGTCGAATGGACGACAACAAACAGAAGGCTCTTGCCGCTGCCCTGGGTCAGATCGAAAAGCAGTTCGGTAAAGGCTCCATCATGAAGCTGGGTGACAACCGTACGATGGATATTGAAACCATCTCGACCGGTTCTCTGTCACTGGATATCGCACTGGGCGCGGGCGGCCTGCCAATGGGTCGTATCGTTGAAATCTATGGTCCGGAATCTTCGGGTAAAACAACGCTGACGCTGGAAACAATTGCAGCGGCACAGCGTAAAGGAAAGACTTGTGCCTTCATTGATGCCGAGCACGCACTGGATCCGATCTATGCGAAGAAGCTGGGCGTGAACATCGATGAGCTGCTGGTTTCTCAGCCAGATACCGGTGAGCAGGCGCTGGAAATCTGTGATGCACTGGCCCGTTCCGGTGCGGTCGATCTGATTGTTGTTGACTCCGTGGCTGCACTGACGCCGAAAGCTGAAATTGAAGGCGAAATGGGCGACTCTCACATGGGTTTGCAGGCGCGTATGCTGTCTCAGGCAATGCGTAAGCTGACGGGTAATCTGAAGCAGTCAAACTGTATGTGTATCTTCATCAACCAGATCCGGATGAAGATCGGCGTGATGTTCGGTAACCCGGAAACCACAACTGGTGGTAACGCCCTGAAATTCTATGCTTCTGTTCGTCTGGATATTCGCCGTACCGGCGCCATTAAAGAAGGCGACGAAGTGGTGGGTAACGAAACCCGTATCAAGGTTGTGAAGAACAAAGTGGCTGCGCCGTTCAAGCAAGCGGATACACAAATTCTGTACGGACAGGGCTTCAACCGCAATGGCGAGCTGATTGACCTGGGTGTGAAGCAGAAATTGATCGAAAAAGCCGGGGCCTGGTACAGCTATCAGGGCGATAAGATTGGTCAGGGTAAAGCCAATGCTTGTAAGTACCTGGCGGAGAATCCGGAAATCGCTCAAGTTATTGACAAGCAATTGCGTGAGCAACTGCTGAACCCGGCGAATCTGGCTGATGAGGCGGGTGAACCGACCAGTGCTGAGGCGGAAGATTTTGAAGCGCAGCAGGACGATGCGTTTTAATCTCTAAACCAGAGACATAAGCCTGGTTCAGAAATGTTGGAACAAACAGGCTTCTCTTAGCGGGCGCTGAACGGCGGTGGAAACACCAAAGTCAGTGCCCGCTTTGTTTTTATCAATCAGCCCGTGGGTGAATCAGTCACAGCATGGGAAAGAGGGAGACATCAGGTGAGGAGACAAGCTCCCAAAATATCAGCAAAAGAAGCGGCGGTTGGCTATCTGTCACGCCGGGATCATGCTGAACGAGAATTGCAGCAAAAGCTGAAACAGCGAGGCTACACTGCACAGGAAGTCAGCGAGGCGATTGCTTATTGCCAGGATTATAACTGGCTGGATGATGCGCGCTATGCAGCCATGGCGGTTAGGAACGGAATCGGAAAGGGCTGGGGCAAGCTGCGGATACAGCAGGAAATGAAGATGAAGGGAGTCCATGAACTGTGTATCCGACACGCATTAGATGAAGCAGACGTTGACTGGTTCGAGCAGGCGAAAAGTGTTGCCCAGCGGAAATTTGGCGAAACACCGATGGAAACCCCGAAAGAGAAAGCACGCCGTTTGCGCTTTATGCAGTCTCGCGGATTCGACTTTGATCAAATTCGTTATGCGCTGTCGGTCGATGATGAATATTGAGCCTGATTTTTCTCATGTGTTAACAGAACATTTCCCGTCAAACCCGCGTTGTTTTACAATAGTCGGCAAACCTTTTATCTTAGTCTGATTAAACCTGCGGCGGACTGCACTTTAACGCGCAGCCGCAGACAACTGAACCGCAGTTGCAGGCAGGGTGATTAACACAGCATTATTCAGGATTTTCAAATGTACATGAGCACTGATGAGATTCGCCGTGCGTTTCTTACGTTTTTTGAAAGTAAAGGCCACCAGATAGTCGAAAGTTCGTCACTGGTTCCAGCCAATGACCCGACCCTGCTGTTTACGAACGCGGGGATGAACCAGTTTAAAGATACTTTCCTGGGTCTGGAAAAGCGTAATTACACCCGAGCGACCACGGCGCAGCGCTGTGTACGTGCCGGTGGTAAGCACAATGACCTGGAAAATGTCGGTTTTACAGCCCGTCACCACACTTTCTTTGAAATGCTGGGCAACTTCAGCTTTGGTGATTATTTCAAAGAAGATGCGATTCAGTTCGGCTGGGCATTCCTGACTGATGTGCTGAAACTGCCGAAAGAGCGTCTGCTGGTGACTGTGTATCAGACGGATGATGAAGCGTTTGATATCTGGCACAAAGTGATTGGTCTGCCTGAAGATCGCATTATCCGTATCGGTGATAAAGAAGGCGGTAAAGCCTTTGAGTCAGATAACTTCTGGCAGATGGGTGATACTGGTCCTTGTGGTCCGTGTACTGAGATTTTCTACGATCATGGTGATCACATCTGGGGTGGTCCTCCGGGTTCTCCGGAAGAAGACGGCGATCGTTTCATTGAAATCTGGAACATCGTTTTCATGCAATTCAACCGCCATGCTGATGGCAACATGGACCCGCTGCCGAAGCCGTCTGTAGATACCGGTATGGGAATTGAGCGTCTGGCTGCCATCATGCAGAACGTTCACTCCAACTACGAGATTGATATCTTCCAGACCCTGATTAAAGAAGCGGCATCTGTGATTGGTTACGACGATCTGTCGAATCAGTCGCTGCGTGTGGTCGCCGACCATATCCGTTCTTGTGCGTATCTGATTGTTGATGGTGTGATGCCGTCAAATGAAGGCCGTGGTTATGTGCTGCGCCGGATCATTCGCCGTGCCGTTCGTCATGGGAACAAACTGGGTGCGAAAGGGGCGTTCTTCTACAAGCTGGTTGGTCCGCTCGCAGAGGTTATGGGTACTGCGGGAGACGCGCTGAAACAACAGCAGGCTGTGGTTGAGAAAGTTCTGAGGATCGAAGAAGAAAATTTCGGCCGTACGCTGGATCGCGGCATGGCAATTCTGAACGAAGCGCTGGAAACACTGAATGGCAAAGTGCTGGACGGTGAGACGGTATTCAAACTGTATGATACCTACGGTTTCCCGGCTGACCTGACCAACGATGTCGCACGTGAGCGCGGTTTCAGCATTGATGAAGAAGGCTTCAATAATGCGATGGAAGCACAGCGTCAGCGTGCTCGCGAAGCCGGTCAGTTCGGTGTGGATTATAACGACAGCGTGAAAGTGGATGCGGAAACTGAATTCTGTGGCTATGAAGGCACACAGGGTGAAGGCAAGGTGATTGCACTGTTCCGTGACGGCGAAGCCGTGGATGCGATTGCTGCCGGTGAAAAAGCGCTGGTGGTTCTGGACCATACACCGTTCTACGCCGAATCTGGCGGTCAGTGTGGTGATGCCGGTATCCTGTCTGGCAACGGGGTGACTTTCAGTGTTGAAGATACCCAGAAGTTTGGTGATGCCATTGGTCATCAGGGAGTCCTGCAAGCAGGCAGCCTGTCTGTCGGCGACAGCCTCAACGCTGTGGTTGATGCAGAGCGTCGTGCTGCAATCAGCCTGAACCACTCCGCAACGCACCTGCTGCATGCAGCATTGCGTCAGGAGCTGGGTGAGCATGTGGCTCAGAAAGGTTCATTGGTGAAACCAGACGGCCTGCGTTTCGACTTTTCGCATCTGGAGTCGGTCAAACCGGAACAATTGCGTAAGATCGAACGTATCGTCAACGAGCAGATCCGTCTGAACCATGTGATTGAAACCCACATCATGGATATCGAAGCGGCGAAAGCCAAAGGTGCGATGGCACTGTTTGGTGAGAAGTATGACGATGAAGTCCGTGTTCTGAGTATGGGCGACTTCTCGACTGAGCTGTGCGGTGGTATTCACGCGCGTCAGACCGGTGATATCGGTTTGTTCAAGATTGTTTCTGAAGGTGGTATTGCTGCCGGTATCCGCCGTATTGAAGCGGTGACGGGTGCCGGTGCGATTGCTGCGCTGCATGCGCAGGACAGTCAACTGGCAGAAACGGCCAGCCTGCTGAAGTCTGATTCAGCGTCTGTGACCAGTAAAGTCAGCGCATTGGTGGCGCAGAACAAGCAGCTGGAAAAAGAAATTCAGCAACTGAAAGACAAACTGGCGGCTCAGGAAAGTGCTGACCTGATCAATCAGGTACAGGATATCAATGGGACTAAGGTCTTGATTGCGAAGCTTGACGGTGCAGATAACAAAGCACTCCGTGGTATGGTAGACGAGCTGAAAAACAAGCTGGGAAGCGGTGTCGTCGTACTGGGGAATGTCAGCGATGGTAAAGTTGGCCTGATTGCAGGTGTGACTAAGGATATGACCGCCAAAGTGAAAGCCGGTGAACTCATTAATATGGTCGCCCAGCAGGTTGGCGGTAAAGGCGGCGGTCGTCCGGATATGGCTCAGGCTGGTGGTACCGATGCCGGTGCATTACCTGCCGCGCTGGAAAGTGTGTCGCCTTGGCTGAGTGAACGTCTCTGATTCTGGTCATTCGCACTGAAGTGTCTGATGTCGGCTGTGGTTCAGTCGACATCAATGATGAAGAAAGTGCTACAATTACAGGCAATTGAGTCGTTGAACCTGACAGTGGATGCTCGGGCGGGTGGTCATGTACAGTGATTCGAGAAGGATCTGAGCTGTACGCCTGATGCAGAAAATGTTTGTGGTTGATTGTCAAAGTCTGGATAATCGCCCACTTCTCGCTGTTTCTTGAGCAGTGACCATGAACCCGAAGGACATTGTTGAATGAATAATGGCCTTGTTTAAACTAATTAAAAGTAAGATTACTCAAGGAGCAATCGAATGCTAATTTTGACTCGTCGCGTAGGTGAGACGCTAATGATCGGTGACGAAGTAACAGTGACCGTACTTGGCGTGAAAGGAAATCAGGTTCGCATCGGTGTTAATGCGCCGAAAGAAGTGTCTGTTCACCGTGAAGAAATTTACATGCGGATACAGGCAGAGAAAGATACCGGAACGCAAGGCTCGGGTAACTACTAAACCCTGTTTTATAAAGAGGTCGGCATTGAAGCTGGCCTTTTTTGTTTTTTGGCGGCCAGCTTTGTTTGGTCAGGAAATAGAGTAGGTTGTACCGCTTAGGTTGCTTTTGTTAGCGGTTTGGTGATTAAGTATCCAGCCGGGGGCGGAAAGGCACTTTTTCTCAATAAAGTGTTTGACTTATTTTTGCCTGACAGTAATATGAGCGACCGCAAGACGGTGAGGTGGCCGAGAGGCTGAAGGCGCTCCCCTGCTAAGGGAGTATACGGTTTATCCCGTATCGAGGGTTCGAATC
>NZ_BAAHZP010000018.1:0-87657 GCF_054600795.1 Photobacterium sp. R1 | reverse complement strand
TGCCGCTTACCTTTCCGTACCGAACCGCTTTGCTGCCGTTCCTCCGTGTCGGTGAGGCGGCATTATAGAGAGTTCGATCACATTGGCAATAGCGAATTTGAAATAAATTCGTCATTTTTGTTTAAGCGCGCATTATTCACACAACATCACAATTTTTCGATGGTATAAACACCGGAGAACTCACAAATTCAGTGAACATGCTCCGCAATAACCTGAGGTACAGCAATGCAAAACTCACTTCGCCCTTATCAGGGCATACGCCCAACAGTGGGGCAACAAGTTTATATCGACGCTTCCGCCGTTCTGGTTGGTGACATTCATTTAGCCGCCCACAGCAGCATCTGGCCATTGGTTGCTGCACGCGGAGACGTCAACTACATCAAGATAGGTGAACGCACCAATATACAGGACGGCACTGTTTTACATGTCACCCGTAAGAGCGGTGCTAAACCGGATGGCCATCCCTTAATTATTGGCGATGATGTGACAATTGGCCACAAAGCAATGCTGCATGGCTGCCAAGTTGGGAACCGGGTACTGGTTGGTATGGGTGCTATTCTGCTGGACGGTGCAATGATCGAAGACGATGTGATTATCGGGGCAGGGACATTAGTGCCACCCGGAAAAGTTCTGGAAAGCGGATACTTGTATGTCGGAAGCCCAGCCAAACAGGCAAGGCCGCTCACAGATGCGGAACGCGCCTTCCTGCCGCAATCGGCGGACAATTATGTTCGGCTGAAAGATGAGTATCTGAATGAAGCCGAATGACTTCAATCGATCATCACGTCGCCATCCTGATTAAAATCTTCATCATCAATCAGAGATTCAGCAAGCTCCTCCAAATCGAAGCGACAGCTGTTAAAGGCGGTTAATATAGCCGCCTCATCCGTCAGCACTTCACCGGTCTGCTTTTCTAGCCATGCCAGACGCACCCAGCAACGGATCAGCGCACCGGCCTGCTGCGCAGGAAAACATACCGCCTGACGCTCGCTGTCCCAAGTTTGGATATCAGCGAATAAGATGTCTTGATTCATAGTGACCCACTATTTTACTTGCAGTGTACGACGAAGTTCACGCAATACCTGTTCTGTTCCGGGGCGGATACCCCGCCACAAGAGAAAACTTTCAGCCGCCTGGCCCACCAGCATTCCAAGTCCGTCTATAACTTGACCTGCACCGAGTTCAGCCGCCCACTGGTTGAAGGTCGTTTCCTCCGGCCCATAGACCATGTCGTAACAGACCAGGCCAGGATGAACCAAAGCAGCAGGAATACCGGGGAGTGACTGACTCAGACTGGCGGATGTCGAGTTGATAATCAGATCAAAATGCTGATCAGCAGATAAAGCATCAAGTGCGATTGCAGAAACCTTTCCGTGCGAGGCAAACAACGCGGCCAGTGCTTCAGCTTTGGAAAGGGTACGGTTGGTCACCGTCAGGCTGGCAGGTTCCTGAGCCAGCAAAGGCAGAATCACACCGCGGGCAGCACCACCGGCGCCCACCAGCAGGATGCGCTTGCCTTTCATCTCAACCTGATTGCGCAGCATGTCCTGCACCAAACCTTCACCATCAGTGTTATCACCAAGGATCCCGCCGTCATCCAGCTTTTTTAAGGTATTGACCGCACCCGCCAGACGGGCACGTTCGGTCAGCTGCGTCGCATAGCTAAAAGCCTGCTCTTTAAAAGGAACCGTGATATTGCAGCCACGGCCGCCACCGGCAAAGAACTGACGGGCTGCTGCCTGAAAGCCATCCAGCGACACCAATTGCGCTTCGTATGTCATCTCCTGAGCGGTCTGACGCGCAAACAGCGTATGAATGAAAGGCGATTTACTCTGGGCAATCGGGTTGCCGAACACAACGTATTTATCCGCGTCCTGACTCATGGCTGCAATTTCTTCCTTAACTTAAAGTTGCTTTCTTCTGTCTGGATTACCACTCACGCGGAGTGAGGTAATCGTACAACCGGGCTTCCTGAGAACCCGGCTCTGGCTGGTAACAATACTCCCAGCGTGCCAGAGGGGGCATCGACATCAGAATGGATTCGGTGCGCCCGCCGCTCTGTAAGCCAAACAGCGTACCGCGGTCATACACCAGATTAAACTCAACATAGCGGCCACGGCGATACAACTGAAACTCACGCTCGCGTGAACCGTATGGGGTAGGGGCACGCTTTTCAACGATTGGCAGATAAGCGTCCAGATAACCCAGCCCAACCGCCTGCATGTAAGCAAAGCTTTTCTCAAAACCCCACTGATTCAGATCATCAAAGAACAGACCACCCACACCCCGGGTTTCCTGACGATGCGGCAGGAAGAAATATTTATCGCACCAGGCTTTGTGTGCTGCATAGACATCATCACCAAAAGGAGCACACAGGTCTTTGGCGACCTGATGCCAGTGCCGGCAGTCTTCCTCAAACGGATAGAAAGGCGTCAGGTCGAACCCGCCGCCAAACCACCAGACCGGATCTTCACCCTCTTTCTCGGCAATAAAGAAGCGGACATTGGCATGCGACGTCGGGATATAAGGGTTTTTCGGATGGATCACCAGAGAAACGCCCATGGCCTCAAAACGACGGCCAGCCAGCTCCGGACGATGTGCGGTGGCTGAGGCTGGCATCTGCGCCCCGTAAACATGTGAAAAGTTCACACCACCTTGCTCAAAGACTGCACCATCACGGAGTACCCGGCTGCGACCACCGCCGCCTTCTTCACGATCCCAGCTGTCTTCCACAAAACGGGCCTCACCATCCTGTGCTTCCAGCGCCTGGCAGATTTTATCCTGTAGATCGAGTAAGAACGCCTTCACGGCGTGTTTATTGACGTCTTGCATGCGTATGTTATCCCTGTCGGAAAATTTGTCCTGTGGCAGCATCGCGAATTTCGGACGGATTGTCACGGCCACCCGTCTCACCGTGCAAAATTGTATTCAGATGCGCTCCGAGTTGTGATTCCACTTCCTGCACATTGCGGCAAGGCGGCTCACCGGTCAGATTTGCGCTGGTCGATGTCAGCGGTTTCCCGAACGCCCGGCACAGCTGCTGCACCAACGGATGATCCGTCACCCGGACCGCAATCGTTGAAAACTGTCCTGTCAGAAACGACGGAACACCCGGTTTGGTAGGCATCACCCAAGTGACCGGGCCCGGCCAGGAGGCAAAAATCAGGGCTTTCTGGTCTTCAGTCAACTGGCTGTCATCCACATAAGGTGCGAGCTGAGCATAATCGGCCGCGATCAGAATCAGGCCTTTCTCTACCGGGCGCTGTTTCAATGCCAGCAGTTTGGCAACAGCCTCTGGGTTATCCGGATCGCATCCGACACCAAACACGGCTTCAGTCGGGTAGGCAATCACTTCACCTTGCTCGAGCGCGGTGACGACTTGGCTTAAATTATCCACACTATCCTCAATGTGTTGTCGCCGGATCAATGCGATGGCGATGGCTGATTTTCACTGGCTGCTATTTTAACCGAATCCCAGCGAACTGCACCTATTGCGCACCAGAGCGCGACGCAAACGTTTTCCTTAAGGAAAAATCTCCGTATAATGCGCCGCAAACCCTCTTGCCTGATTAACATGACCCTAAGGAGTTCGGGATGAAAGTCGGTATTATTATGGGCTCAAAATCTGACTGGCCAACCATGCAACACGCAGCTGAAATGCTGGATCGCTTTAATATTGCGTACGAAACCCGTGTGGTTTCCGCACACCGGACTCCACACCTGCTGGCTGAATATGCCGAAACCGCTCATCAGCGTGGTCTTTCAGTGATTATCGCAGGTGCCGGCGGCGCTGCACATCTGCCGGGCATGACTGCCGCATTCACCAGTCTGCCGGTTCTGGGCGTCCCGGTGCAGTCCCGCGCCCTGAAAGGCATGGATTCCCTGCTGTCGATTGTACAAATGCCCAAAGGGGTTGCTGTCGGCACATTAGCTATCGGGGAAGCCGGTGCAGCCAATGCCGGACTCTTAGCAGCCCAGATTATCGGTACCCAGGATGCAACTGTCATGGCCGCTATTGATGCATTCCGTAAAGAACAGACCGACACCGTCCTGAGCCAGCCGGATCCATCTGAGGACGCATAACCATGAAGAAGGTTCTGGTACTGGGCGCGGGTCAGCTGGCCCGCATGATGGCACTGGCTGGTGCTCCCCTGAATATCGAAGTCATGGCCTATGACGTGAATAACGGTCAGGTCGTCCATCCGCTGACACTGGCACCGGTGCTGTCCGGACTGAACAATGCCATCGGTTATGCTGATGTCATTACCGCTGAATTTGAGCATGTACCGCATGATGTGCTGGATGCCTGCGAGGCCAGCGGTAAACTCAAACCCAATGCAGCCGCCATCAAAGCCGGTGGCGACCGCAGGATTGAAAAAGCTCTGCTGGATCAGGCTGGCGTGGCCAATGCCAGATACCAGTTGATCAGCACAGAAGCAGATTTGGCGCTGGCTGCAGAAACGATCGGCCTGCCACTGGTGCTGAAAAGCGCCCTGGGCGGCTATGACGGGAAAGGTCAGTGGCGCCTGAAAACAACGGAGCAGATCCCGGCCATCTGGCAGGACATTGCCGATTTCCTGACCCACGCACCGGAACAATCTATTGTTGCAGAGGCTTTTGTCCCTTTTCAGCGCGAAGTGTCGATGATCGGTGCGCGGAATGCTGCGGGAGATACCGCCATCTATCCGCTGACTGAAAACGTTCATACCGACGGCGTGCTCAGCCGCTCTCTGGCACTGGAAGAGCAGGGGGCTTTACAACAGCAGGCGGAGATGATGTTCAACGCCGTCGCTGCAACCCTGGATTATGTCGGCGTCCTCGCCATTGAGTTCTTTGACGTGAACGGCCAGCTGCTGATCAATGAAATTGCCCCGAGAGTACATAACTCGGGCCACTGGACGCAGCAAGGTGCAGATACCTGCCAGTTTGAGAACCACCTGCGGGCGGTCTGCGATCTGCCTCTGGGCAGCACAACACAGACTCGCAGCACTGTGATGCTCAATATTCTGGGAGAAGATACACTGCCGGCGGCGGTTCTCACCATTCCGGGCTGCCATCTCCACTGGTACGGAAAGGAAAAACGTCCGGGCCGTAAGATGGGCCACATCAATGTCACTGCAGCCAGTCATCCTGAACTGGTGCAGACACTGAACCAACTGGCTCAGATACTGCCTGCTGACAGTTTCCCGGTGGTCCGCCTCGACTAAAGCAAACCCTTTCCCCTGATATGTAAAAAGCCAGCAGAGCTGGCTTTTTCTTTAAATGTCATCCGCCTCAGAGGACGGCATCGTTTCCGGTTCCGACTGATAATGACCGCATTTCCGATCGGCACACTGCAGTTTAGTGCCCCGGGCCAGTTTCTTCTCGATCAGCAAGCCGAAACCGCATTGCTCACAATGGCCGGGAACCGGCTGAAAATTGATCGCAAACCGGCAGGACGGATACTGATCACAGGCATAGAAGCGCTTGCCGTACCGGGATTTTCGCTCAACCAAATGTCCTGTTTTACACTCAGGACAAGTCATGTGGGTCTCTTCGGCCTTCTTCTCGGGCGAAGCCAAATAGTGGCAAGCCGGATACGCACTGCAGCCAATAAACATTCCATAGCGGCCCTGGCGCAACACCAGCTCGCTGCCACAATCCGGACATGGCTGTCCCAGAGGTTTTACGATATGGCCGTCATTATGGTGCAAAGGCTTGATATAATCGCAAGCCGGGTATGCACTGCATCCCAGAAACGGACCATGTTTTCCGTGCCGTATGAACAGAGCCGCCCCGCATTGTGGGCAGGGCGTCTCATTGTGAGCAGGGTGAGTTGAAAACAATTCAGGATTGATCTTACTGGCCATACGTCAGGCCTTATCTCCTGTGAAAGTGGCGATTAATGCAGATAGCCGTCTTCTGCGCCGTACAGCAATTCTTCCATCTGGCTGTAGGCACTTTCGTTACCTGGTGCATTAAAGAGCACCATCAGAATAATCCACTTCAGATCATCGAGCACGAATTCGGCAGTTTCCAGCTCCATCACCCGGTCAATGACCATTTCGCGCGTTTCAGAGCTCAGCACATGGATCTGCTCAAGGTAGGTCAGAAAACCACGGCAGGCGACGTCCAGACGGTTCATCTCTTCCAGGGTATAAATACGGATTGATGTGACCGCACTGGTATTCATGTACGGTGTGTGGTCTGTATCCTGTAATGCCGCGAGTTTCTCCAGCCAGGTCAGAGCCTTATAGATATCTTCCTGATGAAAGCCCGCACGCAGCAACTCTTCAGACAATTCGTCCTGATCCACCATTAACTCAGCGTCGCTGTGAATATAGGTTTCAAACAGGTACATGAGTATATCCATCATGACTAGCCCCTCCTCGTTCTGATATAGCCACCGGGCACTGAAGTGACAACCCCTTGCAACTCTAACTCCAGCAGTTGCGTCATGACCTCATGAACTGGTTGTGCACAGCGTTCAGCAACCACATCTACGGGTGTTGCTTCATTGCCTACGTTAGCCAACACCGCATTAAATGGCAATTGCTCATTTTCAGGATGTGGCAGCGATACGCTCAATTGACTACTTTTTGCACAGCGGGTGAGTATCCCCACCTCCTCAAAGATATCGACCGGACTTTCCACCAGTTTAGCACCGGATTTTATCAAGGCGTTACAACCTTTGCTTCCGGGTGCATAAATCGACCCGGGCAGGGCAAAAACATCGCGATTCTGCTCCAGCGCATAGCGGGCCGTGATCAGCGAACCGCTCTTCAGCGCGGCCTCCACCACCAGCACGCCCACAGACAACCCGCTGATGATTCGATTACGGCGGGGAAAATGTTGCGGTCGCGGCGGCTCAGACGGCCAGAACTCTGACACCAGCGCCCCCTGTTCTGCAATTTGTGCCGCCAGTTCCCGGTGCCCGGCAGGGTAAATCCGCCCAAGACCTGAGCCCAGCACAGCCACCGTAGCCCCGCCGTTTTTCAGGGCACTGTGGTGGGCATGTCCATCAACACCCAGAGCCAGACCACTGGTCACCACATAATCAGCTGCAACCATGGCCGCGGCAAAATCCCGCGCGGCTTCCCGGCCGTCCAGACTGGCAGAGCGGCTGCCCACGATCGCCAACTGGGGTTCACTGAGCCAGCGGAGATCGCCCCGGATAAATAAAACCGGGGGCGGAGAGCTGATTTCTTTCAACAATCCGGGGTAAGCCGGATCTGTCAACACCAGCAGATGCTGATTCTCCTGCTCACACCAGCGTAAGGCTTCACTGAGGCGCTCTGGCTTCGGATGTCTAAGCAGAGCTATCTGCGATGCTTTCAGCCCCAGAGACAACAGTGCCTGCTCCGGCATGATCCGTAGTTCAGACACATGGCCGTGCTGTAACAGCCTCTCGATACGCTGTCCGCCCAGACCAGGTACGGCTGCTAAGGCCAACCAATCTTCAAGATGGCTCATCTCAGTGCGCAACCCAATGTGCCACATCGCCGGACCGGATCGGCCCCTGACTCCGGATCACCCGGGCCAGGCTGAACTGCTCCGAGGTATTCTTCACTTCAATCTCCGCCACCAGCGGCCGCCCCAACAAACCACGTTCAATCCGCCAGTATTGCCCCGGAACTAAGCCGTGCCTGGCCCCCCGGTCCAGTACCAGCCAGTCATCCGGAGCCAGATACGTGCGCGCCTGCAGTCCGCCAAGGACACGAACAGAAGATGGAGGGGTCGTGTCTGCTGCCTGCGGAAGCAATGCCGCTAACGACAGCAGACGATCACCCGGACGAACTTCCTGCAGCCAATCTGTCATCAGAAGACGGCTGCCTTGTGCATCGCTGTCCGTCACCCTTACCCGGGCCACCGGCAGCATCCCCCAGACATCGGCGGTTGAATGAGAGTCCGGAACCATATCACTGAACGCCCGGGTCGGGCGGAACACGCCCCATTCGCTCCCTTTCGTCAGGATTTCCCTGACCAGCAGCCCATCATCACCAGCCAGATACCGGCGGCTGCTCAGCACAGGGACAATCCGCGGTGCCGCATCCAGCTGCGCCGCAGAGATCAGCCGGGCCTGTGACTCAGGGGATGCCTGCAAGTCACCAGCCCATAATGCCAGACAAAGAACGCCAATCTGATCCAGTTTTCTCATCTTACTTTTCCTGCTTCATCATCATCGTGCCGCAGGATGTCAGAGCTTTTTTCCGCTCGTCACCTCAGTCACGCCCCAGATCATTGCGGTTGCGGCTGGGGTCGCGCTTTCGGGTCATCATTTCAGCCCGCTTTCTTCTTTCTAACGGTCCGCCTCACAGCTGACAGCGCAACAGGGCCGAACGGCAAAGCTGTTCATTAAGGTCGAAAATGACTAGAATTAGAGCAAATACAGTTATTCTCCTTTTATATCTCTATTTTTACGGGAATCTATGTCTGTTCTAAACGTGTTAACTTTCCCTGATGAGCGCCTGCGCACGGTTGCTAAACCCGTCGAAGCGGTCACACCAGAAATCCAGAAAATCGTCGATGACATGCTGGAAACCATGTATGACGAAGATGGTATCGGTCTGGCGGCCACCCAGGTGGATTTTCATCAGCGAATCGTAGTCATTGATATCTCGGAAGAACGCAATCAGCCGATGGTGCTGATTAACCCTGAAATTCTGGAAAAACGCGGCGAAGACGGTATCGAAGAAGGCTGTCTGTCTGTGCCGGGCGCCCGTGCCCTTGTGCCGCGTGCTGCTGAAGTCACCGTTCGCGCACTGGACCGTGACGGCAAGGAATTCACCTTCGAGGCCGACGACCTGCTGGCTATCTGTGTGCAGCACGAGCTGGACCATCTGGCCGGAAAACTGTTCGTCGATTACCTGTCGCCGCTCAAACGCCAGCGCATCCAGAAGAAACTGGAAAAAATGAAGCGTTACCAAGAGAAAGTCTGATCAGCCGAGGTTATCTTGAGTCAACCCTTACGTATCGTATTTGCTGGTACACCTGATTTCGCCGCCCGTCATCTGGCGGCGTTATTGTCTTCTCAGCATGAAGTCATTGCCGTCTACACCCGTCAGGACCAGCCTGCCGGTCGCGGTAAAAAACTCACGGCCAGCCCGGTCAAAAATCTGGCGCTGGAGCATCAAATTCCTGTTTATCAGCCGAAGACCCTGCGTGACGAAACAGCCCAGCAGGAGCTGGCAGCGCTGAATGCCGACATCATGGTCGTGGTAGCCTACGGATTGATCCTGCCGAAAGTCGTGCTGGAGACACCGCGTCTGGGCTGTATCAATGTACACGGCTCAATTCTGCCGCGCTGGCGGGGTGCAGCACCGATCCAGCGCTCAATTTGGGCCGGCGATGCTGAAACCGGTGTCACCATCATGCAGATGGATGAAGGGCTGGATACCGGCGATATGCTCAATATCGCCACACTGCCAATTGAATCGACCGATACCAGCGCGACCCTGTATGGCAAGCTGGCTGATCTGGGTCCGCAGGCACTGCTGACCTGTCTGGATGATATTGCGGCTGGCCGGGCTGTGCCTCAGAAGCAGGACGACGAGCAGGCCAACTATGCTGAAAAGCTCAGCAAGGACGAAGCAAAAATCGACTGGTCGATGGATGCCGCAGCGATTGAACGTTGCATTCGAGCCTTCAACCCATGGCCCATGAGCTTTTTTGAAGTAGCGGAGCAAAACGTCAAAGTCTGGCAGGCCGAAGTTGAAGCCGATAACCAGGGCCAGGCAGCCGCCACGATTTTATCTGCCGACAAGCAGGGCATTGTTGTCGCGACCGGCAAAGGCGCGCTGCGACTGGTCCAGCTTCAGCCACCGGGTAAAAAAGCCATGGCGGCCCAGGATTTGCTGAACTCCCGCCGCGAGTGGTTTACGCCGGGTACCGTGCTGTAATCTCCGGTTTCGGATCATCATCAGCCAGTGAACAGAATATCTGACTGTTTCACTGGCTTTTTCTTTCGCCGCTCCGGCGGCAGGATGGCAGTCAAACCACTGGCATCCGGTAGTCATCAAGTCAGGAACACATTCATGAATGTAAGAGCTGCTGCGGCCCAGGTGATATATCAGGTTGTAGATCAAGGCCAATCGCTTTCGACGGCCCTGCCTGCGGCCCAACAAGAGATCAAACCCCGCGACCATGCCCTGCTGCAGGAAATCTGCTATGGCGTGCTGCGCTGGCTGCCGCGTCTGGAATCGGTGACTCAGGCACTGATGGATAAACCGCTCAAAGGCAAGCAGCGGGTCTTCCACCACCTGATCCTGGTCGGTCTCTATCAGCTGAGTTTTATGCGGATTCCGGCCCATGCTGCGGTGGCAGAAACCGTGGATGCGACCAAAACCCTGAAAAAGCCTCAGCTGCGCGGCCTGATCAACGCTGTACTGCGTAATTACCAGCGCCAGCAGGAGACACTGGATCAGCAAGCCATGAGCCACGATGCCGGCAAATACGGTCATCCGGGCTGGCTGCTGAATATGTTGCGGGCTCATTACCCGGAGCAACTGGAAGCCGTCACGTCCGCCAACAATACCAAAGCGCCAATGTGGCTGCGGGTCAATCGCCGTCACCATACCCGTGACCAGTACCAAAGCTTGCTTGATGCTGCAGAGATCAGTGCCGCTGTTCATCCGCAGGCAGGTGACGCCCTGAAACTGGCCAGTGCCTGCGATGTCCAGCAACTGCCGGGCTTTGCCGAAGGCTGGGTGTCCGTGCAGGATGCTGCAGCCCAGTTAGCGGTCGATTACTTGCAGCCGAAGGCCGGCGAGCTGATCCTTGACTGCTGTGCCGCACCGGGTGGTAAAACCGCGCATATTCTGGAACGCGAACCGGGAGCCCGTGTGGTTGCGATCGACAGTGACGACCACCGCCTGCTGCGAGTCAAAGACAACCTGCAACGCCTGAAGCTAGACGCTGAAGTACTGTGTGCCGATGCACGTTTTCCGCAACAATGGTGGCAGGGGGAAGCGTTCGATCGGATCCTGCTCGACGCTCCCTGCTCAGCCACAGGTGTTATCCGTCGTCACCCGGATATCAAATGGCTGCGGCGGGCCGATGACATTGCCGCACTGGCAACGCTGCAGGCCGAAATTCTGGATGCGATGTGGCAGCAACTGAAGCCGGGCGGCACACTGGTTTACGCAACCTGCTCCATCATGCCGCAGGAAAACCGTGAACAGGTACTCGCCTTCCTGGCCCGCACCCCGGATGCAAGTCTGGCGGCTCGCGAAGACAATGGAAGCGACACAGCGCCGGGACGCCAGATCCTGCCCGGTGAATCGGATATGGACGGCTTTTATTACGCCGTACTGGAAAAACGTCCGTCAGTGTGAGTGACAGGGTGAAAGAAGCAGCATTGTTGACAAAATTGCAAAGTTAAGTCTTTGTGCAAACTGGCTAAAAATGCTGCTTCTCTCGCCAAGGCAGTGTACCCTAGGGCTTTTGCCCTTATTGGCAACTGTATCGATCTGAGACCATTTATCAGGCAACAGCTATGAAAATTATCATCCTTGGCGCAGGCCAGGTCGGCGGGACGCTGGCTGAAAACCTGGTCGGCGAGAACAATGACATCACCATTGTCGATTCCAATCCGGAGCGGCTGCGGGAATTGCAGGACAAGTACGATCTGCGGGTCGTGCAGGGCTATGCCAGCCATCCCCGTACCTTACGCGATGCCGGCGCCCAGGACGCAGACATGCTGGTGGCGGTGACCAATTCCGATGAAACCAACATGATTGCCTGCCAGATTGCTTTCTCGCTGTTCAACACCCCAAACCGGGTCGCCCGGATCCGCTCACCGGAATACCTCAAGGAAAAACATCAGCTGTTCCATACCGACGCCGTACCGGTTGATCACCTGATCGCACCGGAAGAACTGGTCACCGGATATATCGAACGTCTGATCGCCTATCCGGGAGCCCTCCAGGTGGTGGGCTTTGCCGATAATAAGGTCGGGCTGGTGGCGGTCAAAGCCTATTACGGCGGTCCGCTGGTGGGCAACGCCCTGTCGGCTTTGCGCGAACACATGCCGCATGTCGACACCCGGGTGGCAGCTATTTTCCGTCAGGGCCGACCGATCCGTCCGCAGGGAACCACTATTATTGAAGCCGATGACGAAGTCTTCTTCGTGGCGGCCAGCAACCATATCCGCTCCGTGATGAGTGAACTGCAGCGGCTGGAAAAACCCTATAAACGCCTGATGATTGTCGGCGGCGGCAACATCGGAGCCGGTCTGGCCAAACGGCTGGAAAACAGCTATAGCGTCAAACTGATTGAGCGCAACCCGCAGCGGGCGGAAAGCCTGTCCGAAATGCTGACTAATACCATTGTGTTCTGCGGAGATGCATCGGATCAGGAGCTGCTGAGCGAAGAACATATCGAGCAGATTGACGTCTTCATTGCCGTCACCAACGACGATGAGGCCAATATCATGTCGGCTATGCTGGCCAAACGGATGGGGGCCAAAAAAGTCATGGTGCTGATCCAGCGCGGCGCTTACGTCGATCTGGTTCAGGGCGGCACCATTGATATCGCGATTTCACCACAGCAGGCAACCATTTCGGCCCTGCTGACCCACGTGCGGAAAGCGGATATCGTCAACGTCTCCTCCCTGCGCCGCGGCGCCGCCGAAGCAATTGAAGCCATTGCTCACGGCGATGCCACCACCTCAAAAGTGGTTGGGAAAGCCATCGGAGACATTAAACTGCCGCCGGGCACAACCATCGGGGCCATCGTCCGCGGTGATGAGGTACTGATCGCCCACGACCGTACCGTGATTGAGCAGGATGACCACGTGGTGATGTTCCTGGTCGACAAGAAGTACATCCCTGATGTGGAACGTCTGTTCCAGCCAAGCCCGTTTTTCCTGTAAGCAGCTATGGTCAATTTACGTCCCATTCTCTTCGTGATCGGGTTGGTGCTCTCCAAGATCGCCCTGTTCATGTATCTGCCCACCATACTGGCCTTCCTGACCGGTACGGGGGGCTTTATCGATTTTGCTACCGCAGTCATCATCACACATATCGTGGCCTTTACCTGCCTCAGTCTGGGTAAAGTGAAGGAGTTCAAACTCGGGGTCCGGGATATGTTCCTGCTGACCACCCTGGTCTGGACGGTCGCCAGTGCGTTTGCGGCGCTGCCCTTTATGCTGATTAACCACATCAGCTTTACCGATGCCTATTTCGAAACCATGTCCGGGATCACCACCACAGGCTCCACGGTGCTGAGCGGACTGGATGACATGGCGCCAAGTATTCTGCTGTGGCGTTCAACCCTGCAATGGCTGGGCGGGATCGGATTTATCGTGATGGGGGTCGCCATCCTGCCAATGCTGAACGTCGGGGGGATGCGCCTGTTCCAGACCGAATCGTCGGACTGGTCGGAAAAAAGCTCACCGCGGACCAAAAACGTTGCCAAGAACATTGTAACGGTCTATCTGAGTCTGACCCTCATGTGCATCCTGGGCTACATGTGGGCGGGCATGAACACTTTTGACGCCATCAACCATGCCTTTACGACGCTATCGACCGGCGGCTATTCAACGTCTGATGGCTCCATGAATCACTTTTCCCCGGCTGCACACTGGGTGGCGATCATCTTCATGTTTGCCGGTGGCCTGCCGTTTCTGCTGTTTGTACAGGCACTGCGAAAACGCCACCCGGGCGCTCTGTTCCGGGATGCCCAGGTGCGGGGATATACCATCACCATTGTGATCGTCAGTCTGATGGTCGCCATGTGGCTGTGCTGGCAGGATGGCTATGATTTCAGCCACGCGATCCGGGTGTCCATGTTCAACATCATTTCCGTGGTCACCACCACAGGGTTTGGACTGGAAGATTTCACGGCCTGGGGGGCCTTCCCGACCGTTATTTTTGCCTTCATGATGCTGGTCGGCGGCTGCTCCGGTTCAACTGCCGGCGGATTCAAGGTCTTCCGTTTTCAGGTCGCGATTGCCCTGCTGCGCAAGCAGCTGATGCAGTTAATCCACCCGTCCGGGGTCTTTATCCAGCGTTACAACCAACGCCCGGTTACAGATGGCATCGTCCGTTCCGTGGTGGCCTTTGCCCTGACGTTCATCATGACCATCATCATTATTGCCGCGCTGCTGGCCATGCTGGGACTGGATCCGGTCACCGCCATCAGCGGTTCAGTCACGGCGGTCGCCAATGTAGGACCCGGCATGGGAACCGTCATCGGACCGACCGGAAATTTTGCGACGTTGCCAGATGCTGCGAAATGGCTGCTCAGCCTTGGCATGCTGATGGGACGACTGGAGATCCTGACTGTGCTGGTGCTGGCATTCCCGGCGTTCTGGAAAAACTGATCTGCTGAATGGGTTGCCGGGCTTTACAGCCCGGCGGTCGGCGCCACATACCAGTAAATCGCCAGAAAGTGACACACCGTGCCGCCCAGCACAAACAGGTGCCAGATAGCATGGTTATAAGGGATTTTTTTGTTCACATAGAACACCACCCCCAGCGAATACACCACGCCGCCAACGGCCAGCAGCACCAGCCCGGCAGTTGACATGGCCAACGCCAGCGGATAGACCGCCACCAGGGACAGCCAGCCCATCGCCAGATAAATCACCAGCGACAGCCGCTTGAAGCGATAGACAAACGCGACTTTGAAAATGATCCCCAGCAGGGCAACCGTCCAGATCACCGCCATCAGGGTGACCGCCAGCGGCGTCCGCAGCGTGATCAGCAAAAACGGGGTGTAGGTGCCGGCAATCAGCAGGTAAATGGCACAATGATCCAGGGTTTTCAGAACCCGTTTCGCACTTTCAAAGGGAATGGCGTGGTACAGGGTCGATGCGAGATACAGCAAAATTATGCTGGCGCCGTAAATGCTCAGACTGGCAACACTCAGCGCATCTGCATTCACTTCAACCGCCCGCATCAGGAGCATCACCAGCGCCACAATGCCGAAAATCATCCCGGCACCATGGCTGAGGCTATTGGCCAACTCTTCGGCCACGGAATATGAATAAGCAGTTTTCTGTTGTCTGGGCATGAGCGCTATCCGCTGTCTTTATAATTCCAGCAGTATGGCACAGTTTAGCTTACACTTGTAAGCTGAATTTCATGGCGCCGTTGTGACAACGGTGCCACACCTTCATCACTGATCGTCAATCTGCTCCAGATACGCGAGAACCCGTTCCCCGGCCTCCGCCGGACTGACCGTCTGAGGGATTGCTAACTGCCGCTTGAGCTCACCGCTACCAAGCAGTCTGGCCAGCATCCCGCTGACGCCGCGCTGACGGCGATCGATGGCAAACCACAGTTTCAGGTAGTCGCCGTCAACCTGAGTGATCAGTTCCAGTTCCCGCCAGCAGCCGTGATAAGGACCGGCGACCGGAACAAACTCAAACACCTGAACAAAGGGCAGGGCGAAACCATCTGTGGCTTCACATTCCACCTGCAACAGCCGGAATCCGGCCTGCTCAAGGGCAGAAAATACGGCATCCAGCAGCGGGTCCGGCCGTATCGTCAGCGGATCCTTGTCCTTGGGATCCAGCGCCAGCGGAATATCCAGGTGAGTTTCCAGCCAGACACCGGAGTCTCCAATGGTGATCGGCGTATTCACGGGCAGATCAAAACGGCAATCAAACTGGCGCTGCTCTCCCGCCCGGAGCGTGAACGCCTCCGGAAGGCTCCACTGCGCCAGAGTATAGGTCTGCTTCACTTTTTCCATCCGGCGTTCGCTGTCGCCTCGGCTGACCGGCATTTCGTCCTCATAGCGGCAGCACAAATACAGATGAATGTTATCTACCGCCTGATCCACTTTGCCACCTTTCACATCAATACGCACCGGCAGGCTCTCGCCGGGCAGCAGGACTTCCGTTTCCAGTACAGTATCAACTCTGGCACCGCCTAACCCCAGACTGGCCAGTGTTTTATGAAAAAGTGACATCATGACTCCTTGTCAGTATTTATCGGTCACGCAAAGGTATGAAACCAGTTTATCTGCCCATTCCGACTTCATCAAGCCACCGGATTGATTGGTTTCAGGGTGCAATTGACCTCTGTTATAATCCCCACAAAGTATAAGCTTATAGAAGGAAGCTGGCATGGCCGAACACCGCATCACAGAATTACTGGCACTGCTCCAGCCATACTGGCAGCAATACCCAGAACTGAATCTGGCCGCCTTACTGGATCAACTGGCCAAAGAAGCAGGTTTCGTAGGACCGCTGAATGAACTCAGCGACGACATCCTGATTTATCAACTGAAAATGTGCGGTGAAGGCCAGGACTCCATGATTCCGGGTCTGGCGAAAGACTGCGAAACCGATTTCAAAACGGCGCTGCTGAAAGCCAGAGGCGTGCTCAAATAAACCATATCATTAATAAGCTTTTATCCGTGCGTTTTTTGAGCGAGGTAGAATATTCAACCAGTTAGATAAGATATAATCACGTTTTATTCCCAATGAACCATGATTGCCCAGGCCATGTACCCGGGCGACGAACGCCAGTATTGGCAATGCCCAAGGAATGCAATGTCATGAGCCAAGAGAGAATTAACATCAAGGATATCACTCCCAAGGAGTTTAATCCGAAAACCCATAAAGGCGGGGACGACCGCTTTAACCCAAGCAACCGCATTTATGTGCGGGCCATGAAAGGAGCTTACCAGCAACTGCGTCAGCGGATGGGCTGGCTGATGATGGGCCTGTTTCTGGCACTGCCCTGGATCACTTACAACGGACGGCAGGGCATCCTGCTCGATATCGGCCGCCAGCAATTCAACATCTTCGGAACCACTTTCTGGCCACAGGATCTGACACTGCTCGCCAGCCTGTTTATGGTTGCAGCTTTCGGACTGTTTTTTATCACCACCTTTTTAGGCCGCGTCTGGTGTGGCTATATGTGTCCGCAAACGGTCTGGACCTTTATCTACATCTGGTTCGAAGAAAAACTGGAAGGCCCGGCCAACAAACGCCGGACTCAGGACGGTAAATCGCTGACCCGGGAACTGTTGGTGCGCAAGAGTCTCAAGCACATTGCCTGGCTGGCGGTCGCACTGATCAGCGGTCTGACTTTCGTCGGTTACTTCCTGCCGATCCGAGAGCTGTTTGCCGATTTCTTTACCTTCAATGCCAGCTTCCTGGCTGCCTTCTGGGTCCTGTTTTTCACCTTCTGTACCTACGGCAACGCCGGCTGGATGCGCTCGATCGTCTGTATCCACATGTGTCCGTATGCCCGTTTCCAGTCGGCCATGTTCGATAAAGACACCTACATTGTCGGCTACGACGCAGCCCGCGGTGAGAACCGGGGTCCGCGCTCACGCAAAAAAGATCCCAAAGAACTGGGGCTGGGCGACTGTATCGACTGCAACCTCTGTGTCCAGGTCTGCCCGACCGGAATCGACATCCGTGACGGCCTGCAATACGAGTGCATCAACTGCGGTGCCTGCGTCGATGCCTGTAATCAGACCATGGACAAAATGGGCTATCCGCGCGACCTGATCAGCTACACCACAGAGCACAAGCTTGAAGGCCATAAAACCAAAGTGATGCGACCCAAACTGATAGGCTATGGCGTGGTCATGCTGGCGATGTTTGGTCTGATGGCCTATCTGATTGCGACCGTGCAGCCGATGGGGCTGGATGTGATCCGTGACCGGAATCAGCTGTTCCGGATCAATACGGCAGGGCTGGTGGAGAATACTTACACCCTGAAAATCCTCAACAAAACACAGCAGGATGCAACCTATAACCTGAGTGTTGAGGGGCTGGAAGGCGTCGAATGGTATGGCCCGAAACAGGTTCATGTGGAAGCGGGTGAAATCTTTACCCTGCCGATCAGCCTGGGAGTCGACCCTTATGAGCTGGCTCGTCCGATTGTCGACATCCGCTTTGTGATGGAACAGCAGGACGACGACGACGTGAACCGCTTAATCACCGACAGCCGGTTTATCGGTGAGCTGCGATAAGCCATATTTGGGTGCAAAGTTAAGTAAATAAAGGGCCGCTTACGGCCCTTTTTCATTATGCTGTATACTGATGCAACCTTTTTAAAGATGGCTGTAACACCATGACAGCACTAGATGATTTCAGCTTTGCCGACCTGACCCCGGATCAGCTGCTCAATGCACTGGAAAGCATCGGCGTCTATGCCGCCTCCGGGCTGTTGCCGCTGAACAGTTATGAAAACCGGGTGTACCAGTTTACCGACGATGAAAACCGCCGTTTTGTGGTGAAATTCTATCGGCCACAGCGCTGGACCGATGCGCAGATCCAGGAAGAGCACGATTTTGCCGCCGAGCTGGCCGAGCAGGAAATCCCGCTTGCCGCACCACTGATGATGCACGGCAATACACTGCACCACTTCGAGCAACACAGGTTCGCACTTTTCCCGAGCTTGGGCGGGCGTCAGTTTGAGGTCGATAATTTTGACCAGATTGAACAGGTCGGTCGTTTCCTGGGCCGGATCCACAAGGCAGGTCAGCAACGGACTTTTATCCACCGCCCGACAATCGGTCTGGATGAATACCTCCTACAGCCCCGGAGCGTACTGGCACAGTCCGGCTTTATTCCGGCGCATCTGGAAGATGCATTTTTTCAGGATCTCGATCGCCTGATTGCCGCACTCACTGAAAGATGGCACAACAACTGGCAGCCACTAAGGATCCACGGTGACTGCCATCCGGGTAACATTTTATGGCGAGACGGCCCGCTATTTGTCGATCTGGACGATGCCCGAAACGGCCCTGCCGTTCAGGACTTGTGGATGCTGCTCAACGGCGACCGCGCCGATCAGCTGGCCCAGCTTGATACTCTGCTCGAAGCTTACGGAGAATTTGCCGATTTTGATCCCCGTGAATTGCAACTTATTGAACCATTACGTGGTCTCAGAATGGTGCATTACATGGCATGGTTAGCAAAACGCTGGCAGGATCCGGCCTTCCCGCGTGCATTCCCCTGGTTTGCTGATGCAAAATACTGGGAAGGGCAAGTCCTTGCCATCAAAGAACAACTGGCAGCCCTCGACGAGCCGCCACTGCAGCTGATGCCCCAATGGTGATCAGTCTGACTTAAATCCGAACGCTGGTGCCTGTATCAGGCACGGCATTGATTTTTCAGGGAGAACCCGATACATGTTTAAACAACTTTTCGCACTGGCAACCGCAGCGCTATTGTCTTTTTCGGCTTATGCCGCCCAGTTTACCGAAGGCGACTACTATCAGGTACTGGAACAACCAAAATCTTCCAATCAGGTGGTCACTGAGTATTTCTCGTTTTACTGCCCGCACTGCTACAACTTCGAACCCCTGATCCAGCAGCTGAAAACCAAACTTCCGGACAATGCCAAGTTCCAGAAAAACCATGTGTCCTTCATGGGCGGTAACATGGGTACTTCCATGAGCAAGGCTTATGCAACCTCCGTGGTCCTGGATATTGAAGACAAGCTGATCCCGGTTCTGTTCAGCCAGATCCACAAGCTGAATAAAGCACCGCGTAACGACGAAGAACTGCGTCAAATCTTCCTGGACAACGGTGTCAAAGCTGAGGATTTCGATGGTGCCTTCAACAGCTTTGCTGTGAACTCGATGGTCAATCGTTACAACAAAGGCTTCCGTGACAGTGGCCTGACCGGCGTCCCATCGGTTATCGTCAACAATAAATACTTGGTAAAAACCGACAAAGTGAAATCAGCCGATGAGTACTTCGAGCTCATCAACTTCCTGCTGAAAAAATAAGTCTGATTTCTCGATGAAAAAAGGGCCGGATGGCCCTTTTTTTATATCTAAATGAATCTGGAAAGCGAACAACCACTAGATCCTGAGCTGTTTGCTGAGCCAGTCACAGGCCCTCATAGAGTAATACATCAAGAAAACAAACCCCAAACCTATCAGAAAAATAAGACCAATAACCAACCACTTATTTGTCATCTCCATTACGGGAGCATTAATATCCACACCAAAAAAGTTAGGGAGCATATTGATAAATATTGTGACCAAGGCGCCATCAATCGCAAATGCAACATTCATCAGTATGAAACGCAGAAAACGATAAAACTTTGTCCGTCCTTCTGCGATTGAAAATGGATGATCTTTCATATCAACTTCCGATTTAAATACTCGTCAACATTACCACCAAACCCAACAAATCAAATTAAAATCAATCTCTTAATTTAGCAACCAGCATTATACGCAGAAGATCGGTTCACACCACCTGACTCGTCAATTGCTTCAGCAATCGATCCATGGCGCGGTAGCCTAATGCCTCAGCCAGATGCGCCCTTTCAATGTCAGGCTTACCGGCCAAGTCGGCGATAGTGCGGGCGACTTTAATAATCCGGTGATAGGCGCGAATCGACAGCCCGAGTTGATGCAGGGCGGTTTCGAGGAATTCCGCATCAACTTTGGCCAGGGCACAGTGTTTATCCAGCTCACGGGTTCCCAGAAGGGCATTGATCTTACCACTGCGGTGATGCATCCGACTGCGGGCCTCAGCCACTCTTTCCTTAATCACAGGCGTGGCTTCGCCTCGATCGCCGCCCTGCGCCAGTGTTCCCCGAGGCAGGGCTGGTATTTCAATCGACATATCAAACCGGTCCAGCAAAGGGCCGGAGAGTCGTCCCAAATAGCGCAATATCGCCTGAGGATTAGTGCGCGCCTGGCTGCCTTCGTAGTAACCGGTCGGACTGGGATTAAGTGCCCCGATGAGCTGAAACCGTGCCGGAAAGGTGGTTTTGCTGCTGGCACGAGAAATCACGATCTCGCCAGATTCAAGCGGTTCCCGTAAAGAATCCAGTACTTTCCGCTCAAACTCCGGCATTTCATCTAAAAACAAAATGCCGTTATGAGCCAGCGAGATTTCACCGGGGCGGGGGATCGAACCGCCGCCGACCAGTGCTGCCATTGAACTGGAATGATGCGGTGCCCGAAACGGACGATTGCGCCAGTTACCGGCATGGAGCGACTGAGCGGTCAGAGAAGTAATGGCAGCGGTTTCCAGTGCTTCCTCAACAGCCATCTCGGGCAGCAGATCGCACAGCCGCGAGGCCAGCATCGTCTTACCGGTGCCGGGCGGGCCGACAAACAGCAGGTTGTGTCCGCCTGCAGCTGCAATTTCCAGCGCCCGTTTTCCCTGCTGCTGACCGATAATGTCCTGCATGTCCCGGCCGTGATTTACCTGCTCGCGCTGTCCCGGTTCCCGGCAATGCAGCGACAAGGCCTCCTGTCCGCACAGATAAGCGCAGACCGCCAGCAAACTGGCGGCTGATTTGTGTCTGTCGCGGCCCACCAGCGCGGCCTGATCTCCATTGGCATCCGGCAAAACCAGACAACGGTTGGCCTCTTTGGCCGCCAGTGCGGCGGGCAGGGCGCCTTTCACGGGCCGCAGTTCACCGGAAAGCGCCAATTCCCCTAAAAATTCATGATCGTGCAGCTTACTATCCGGAATCTGCCCGGAAGCTGCAAGAATACCCAGAGCGATAGGCAGATCAAACCGACCGCCTTCTTTCGGCAAGTCCGCGGGCGCCAGATTGACCGTAATCCGCCGGGCCGGAAATTCGAAATTGGCATTCACGATGGCACTTCTGACCCGGTCTCTCGCTTCCTTCACCGTCGTCTCCGGCAGCCCGACCAGATTCACCGCAGGCAGACCATTACTGAGGTGAACTTCCACGGTAACAGCCGGAGCATCAACTCCGACACAAGCCCTACTGTGCACGATTGCCAGCGTCATTTTCATCCCCTTGAATATCGAAATTAACCACCTTCTCACTAAATATCTGAGGTGAGGCAGCACAATGTCTGCAAGATATCCAATGCGTATTGAAAATAACCACAACAAATTTCTTGTCATGCGACGAAAGTCTGTGATAAGACTAAAGGCGCACAACATCTATACAAGAATTTTGGACAGACAAGTCAATGCTATTTAACCTCAACCTACTAGTCCTCATTATCAACGTCATCGTGGTGATTATTTCACCGCGACGGGGGCTGGCAGGCGGAAAATAGCACACAAGCAAACACACGCAGAAAAAGCCCCCGCACCGAAAGGTCCGGGGGCTTTTTTCATACCTGAGCCGGGAAAAGACTGCACCAAACCAATAAATCGCAGCAACCGGCCAAGGTCATCCAAAACAGGGAGCCATGATGACAGGCGCAGAGTTAGTAGTAGAAGCCTTGAAGCAACAAGGGGTGAGCACCGTATTCGGATATCCGGGCGGCGCAATCATGCCCATCTATGATGCCTTGTACGACGGCGGACTCCGGCATGTTCTGTGTCGCCACGAACAGGGAGCCGCCATGGCCGCCATCGGCTATGCCAGAGCCAGCAACACCCTTGGTGTCTGCCTGGCGACCTCAGGACCGGGCGCTACCAACCTGATCACCGGACTGGCTGATGCCATGCTCGATTCCATACCGCTGGTTGCCATTACCGGTCAGGTCGCCAGCCCGATGATCGGCACCGATGCCTTTCAGGAAGTGGATGTACTGGGCATGTCACTGTCATGCACCAAACACAGCTATCTGGTCACAGATCCGAGCGAGCTGCCAGCTGTGCTGAATGAAGCCTTTGAAATCGCCCAGAGCGGTCGGCCGGGTCCGGTGCTGGTCGATATCGCCAAAGACGTCCAGCTGACTGCAATTGACCATCCGCTGGCACCGCTGCACGAAGCGCCAGCCTTACCTGCCACCGATCCGGAACAGTTTGCACTGGCACAGCAATTGTTAGCCGACAGCCAGCGTCCAATCCTTTATGTCGGCGGCGGCGTCCAACTGGCGGGTGCAGTCGATCAGGTCCGCGATTTCCTCGCCACCACACAGATGCCGGCGGTATCGACCCTGAAAGGCCTGGGCGTTGTCGACAAAGATTATTCCTATCATCTGGGCATGCTGGGCATGCACGGCACCAAAGCCGCGAATCTGGCGGTCCAGGAATCTGATCTGCTGATTGCGGTCGGTGCCCGCTTTGACGACCGGGTAACCGGCAAGCTGGATACCTTCGCGCCCCATGCCAAAGTGATTCATCTGGATATCGATCCGGCCGAACTGGGCAAACTGCGCCGTGCCCATGCCGCCCTGCGTTGCGATATCAGCACAGTGCTGCCCCAGCTGGCCCGCCCGATGTCACTGGTACCATGGCAACAGCACGTCACCAGTCTGATGTCAGAAAACGGCTGGCGCTATGACCATCCGGGCGAGCAGATCTACGCGCCGCTGCTGCTGAAACAGCTGTCAGACACGATGGACGACCGGACAGTGATCAGTACGGATGTCGGCCAGCATCAGATGTGGGTCGCGCAGCATGTTGCCCATCGTCAGCCCCACAACCTGCTGACCTCTGCCGGTCTCGGCACCATGGGCTTCGGTCTGCCGGCGGCCATCGGCGCCAAACTGTCCCGCCCGGATGATCAGGTGGTGCTGGTCTCCGGCGACGGCTCTTTCATGATGAATGTGCAGGAGCTGGGCACCATCCGCCGTCTGGGCCTGCCGGTGAAAATTATCCTGCTGGACAACCAGCGTCTGGGCATGGTCCGCCAGTGGCAGGAACTGTTTTTCGATGGCCGCTACAGCGAAACCATTCTGTCCGATAACCCGGATTTCGTCACCCTGGCCAGTGCCTTCGGCATCCCGGGCCAGACCATTACGCGCAAGGAAGAAGTTGGTCCGGCGCTGGAGACCCTGCTGGCAAGCGAAACAGCCTATCTGCTGCACGTTGCCATTTCTGAAGCTGATAACGTCTGGCCACTGGTTCCCCCCGGTGGTGCCAACCACGACATGATGGAGGAACCACAATGACTCAGCATACTTTAACGATCCAAGCTGCCAGCCGTCCTGAACTCCTGGAACGTGTTCTCCGGATCACACGCCACCGCGGATTCATGGTAAAACAGTTTTCAATGGCGCATAGTGAAGACTATAAGTCCGTCGACATTGAAGTCACGGTCGATAGTGAGCGTCCCATCCTTGCTCTCTACAATCAGTTGGACAAATTGTGGGATGTCACCGGCGTTACTATTTTAGAGCAGCAACAAAAACAACAAATCAGCGCATAACGAAAGGATTAGACAATGGCAAACACAGCAGATTACATCTGGTTCAACGGCGAAATGGTTCCTTGGCAGGACGCGAAAGTTCACGTGCTGACCCACGCTCTGCATTACGGCACTTCCGTTTTTGAAGGCATCCGTTGCTATGACACCCCGAACGGTCCGATCGTCTTCCGTCATCGTGAGCACATGGCCCGCCTGAAAGATTCAGCCAAAATCTACCGCTTTCCGATCCCGTATACCGTGGATGAACTGATGGAAGCCTGCCGCGAGACCCTGCGTGCCAACAAACTGACTTCTGCTTACATTCGCCCGCTGGGCTATGTCCCGAATGTCGGTCTTGGCGTTTGCCCGCCAAACGGCACCGAAATGGACCTGATTATTGCAGCCTTCTCCTGGGGTGCGTATCTGGGCGAAGAAGCCCTGGCGAACGGGGTGGACGCCATGGTGTCCAGCTGGAACCGCGCGGCACCCAATACCATTCCGACAGCAGCCAAAGCTGGCGGGAATTACCTGTCTTCACTGCTGGTGGGAGGGGAAGCCCGTCGTCATGGCTATGCAGAAGGCATCGCGCTCGATGTGCGCGGCTACCTCTCCGAAGGAGCCGGTGAGAACATCTTCGTCATCCGCAACGGTGTGATTTCCACGCCACCGGCCACCAGCGCCATTCTGCCGGGTATCACCCGCGATGCGATCGTGACCCTGGCAACCGAAATGGGCTACGAAATCCGCGAGGAAAACATTGCCCGTGAAGCCCTGTATCTGGCCGATGAAATCTTCATGACCGGTACCGCCGCTGAAATCGTTCCGGTTCGCAGTGTGGATCAGATCACCGTGGGTGAGGGCAAACGCGGCCCGATCACCGAGAAAGTCCAGTCGGCATTCTTCGGCCTGTTCAACGGTCAGACCGAAGACAAATGGGGCTGGCTGGATCCGGTCTACCCGGCCGAAAAATAAACCACACTATAATAAGCAAGCACAACAATGTCCCGCCGGTATCTTGCATACCGGCGGCTCAAAAAGGAATTTCACGTTATGCCTAAGTACCGCTCCGCCACCACCACCCACGGCCGAAATATGGCCGGTGCCCGCGCCCTGTGGCGTGCCACCGGAGTCAAAGATGAAGATTTTGGCAAACCCATCATCGCCGTTGTTAACTCCTTTACCCAGTTTGTACCGGGCCACGTGCACCTCAAAGATCTCGGCCAGCTGGTTGCAGCCGAAATCGAAAAAGCCGGTGGGATTGCCAAAGAATTCAACACTATTGCCGTCGACGACGGTATCGCAATGGGCCACGGCGGCATGCTGTATTCCCTGCCGTCCCGCGAGCTGATTGCCGACTCGGTCGAATACATGGTCAACGCCCATTGTGCCGATGCCATGGTCTGTATTTCTAACTGCGACAAAATCACCCCGGGGATGCTGATGGCCTCTATGCGCCTGAACATTCCGGTGATCTTCGTTTCCGGCGGCCCGATGGAAGCCGGCAAAACCAAACTGTCGGATCAGATCCTCAAACTGGATCTGGTTGATGCCATGATCCAGGGCGCCGATCCGAAAGTTTCCGACGAACAAAGCGAGCAGATCGAACGATCCGCCTGTCCGACCTGCGGATCCTGCTCCGGCATGTTCACAGCCAACTCCATGAACTGCCTGACTGAAGCCCTGGGTCTGAGCCAGCCGGGCAACGGCTCCTGTCTGGCCACCCATGCCGACCGTAAGGAACTGTTCCTGACCGCAGGCCAGCGGATTGTCACGCTGACCAAACGCTACTACGAGCAGGACGATGCCAGCGTCCTGCCGCGCAATATCGCCAATAAACAGGCCTTCGAGAATGCTATGGCGCTGGATATCGCCATGGGCGGTTCAACTAATACGGTGCTGCACCTGCTGGCCGCCGCGCAGGAAGGCGAAATCGATTTCACCATGGAAGATATCGACCGCATGTCACGCAAGGTTCCGCACCTGTGCAAGGTGGCGCCATCAACCCAGAAATATCACATGGAAGATGTCCATCGTGCGGGCGGGGTTTACGGCATTCTGGGTGAACTGGATCGTGCTGGACTGCTGCACAATGATGTCCCGAACGTGCTGGGAATGACGCTGGCCGAAGCACTGACGCAGTACGATATCAAGCAAACCGACTCCGAAGCCGTACAGTCTTTCTTCCGTGCCGGTCCGGCCGGGATCCGGACCACACAGGCATTTTCTCAGGACTGCCGCTGGGACAGTCTGGATGATGACCGCGAGAACGGCTGTATCCGCAGCAAAGAACACGCCTTCAGTCAGGACGGCGGTCTGGCGGTGCTGTCCGGTAACATGGCGATTGACGGATGTATTGTCAAAACCGCCGGTGTGGACGAAAGCTGTCTGACCTTTGAAGGCCCGGCGGTTGTATTCGAAAGCCAGGAAACTGCCGTGGAAGGAATTCTGGGCGGCAAAGTCAAAGCAGGCGATGTGGTCATCATCCGCTATGAAGGTCCGAAAGGCGGCCCGGGTATGCAGGAAATGCTGTATCCGACCACCTATCTCAAGTCGATGGGACTGGGCAAGGACTGCGCCCTGATCACCGACGGTCGTTTCTCCGGTGGCACCAGTGGCTTGTCAATCGGTCACGTGTCTCCGGAAGCGGCCAATGGCGGCACCATCGGTCTGATTGAAGACGGCGACCGGGTAGCGATCGACATTCCAAACCGCAGCATCGAACTCAAAGTTGATAACGCGATGCTGGCCAAACGCCGTGCCGCTGCTGATGCACGCGGCTGGAAACCGGTAGATCGCCAGCGTACAGTGTCTTTTGCCCTGCGCGCCTATGCCAACCTGGCCACCAGTGCTGATAAAGGTGCGGTTCGCGACAAATCCAAGCTGGAAGGGTAAGTATGATGAGTGAGCTGACACAGGCCAGAGCCGCTGAGTTTCTCAGCGGGGCTGACTATTTAAGGGAGACGCTGCGCGCACCGGTCTACGAAGTGGCGCAAGTCACCCCGTTGCAGGAGATGGAGCGGCTGTCCAGCCGGTTGGGCAACCGTATCCAGATCAAGCGTGAAGACCGCCAGCCCGTGCACTCATTCAAACTGCGCGGTGCCTACAATATGATGTCCCAGCTGACACCGGCACAGCGTCAGGCCGGTGTGATTGCGGCTTCGGCAGGCAACCACGCTCAGGGACTGGCACTGTCCTCCCGCCAGCTGAACGTGAAAGCCATCATTGTGATGCCGCGGACCACCCCGGATATCAAGGTGGAGGCTGTCAAAAGCTTCGGCGGCGAAGTGATGCTGCACGGCAGCAACTTTGATGAAGCGAAAGCCTATGCCATTGAGCTGGCAGAAAAACATCACTACACCTTCATTCCCCCGTTCGATCACCCGGCAGTGATCGCCGGGCAGGGCACGATTGGGATAGAACTGGTACAACAGAACGGCCACCTCGACTATGTTTTTGTGCCCGTCGGAGGCGGCGGTCTGGCGGCAGGCGTGTCGGTCCTGCTCAAGCAGCTGATGCCGGAAATCAAAGTGATCGGCGTGGAAGCCGAAGACTCCGCCTGTCTGCGGGCCGCGCTGGATGCCGGTGAACCGGTCACACTGGATCAGGTCGGGCAATTTGCCGACGGGGTCGCGGTGAAGCGCATCGGTGATGAAACCTTCCGTCTGTGTCAGCAGTATCTGGATGATGTCATTACCGTCAGCAGTGACGAGATCTGTGCAGCGGTCAAAGATATCTTTGAAGACACCCGGGCCATCGCCGAGCCATCCGGCGCGCTGGCGCTGGCCGGCCTGAAGAAATACAGCGAACAGCATCAGGTGAAAGGCAAACAGCTTGCCTCGATTTTGTCCGGTGCCAACCTCAACTTCCACGGCCTGCGCTATGTGTCGGAACGCTGTGAACTGGGTGAAAAACGAGAAGGACTGCTGGCTGTCACCGTACCGGAACGGCCGGGCGCCTTCCTTGATTTCTGTCGCCTGCTGGGCGGCCGGGCGGTTACTGAGTTCAACTACCGTTACAACGATGACACCCTGGCCAATGTGTTTGTCGGTATTCGCCTGATCCAGGGACAGGAAGAACTGGACAGCATCATTACCGATCTGCGCAAAGGCGGTTATCCGGTGGTGGATCTGTCAGATGACGAGATGGCCAAAGTGCACGTTCGCTATATGATTGGCGGCCGGCCGTCCAAACCGTTGCAGGAACGCCTCTACAGCTTTGAGTTTCCCGAATATCCGGGCGCGCTGCTCAGATTCCTGACCACGCTGGGCACCCACTGGAACATCAGCCTGTTCAACTACCGCAACCATGGCGCTGACTACGGCCGGGTCCTGTGCGGTTTTGAACTGGAAGATCACGACCTGCTGTCGTTCACCAGCCACCTGCGTGAACTGGGTTACCAGTGGAAAGACGAGACCGACAACCCGGCCTACCGCTTTTTCCTGGCCCAATAAGCGACAAAAACAGCCCCGCATGTCGGGGCTGTTTTCTCTTGCTGATTCGTCATTCCCTGATGATTACCGGGCGATTTCAGGACTTATCTTTTTGTGTCAGCGCACGGGTATATTCCGCCATGAAACTGGCCAGGTTGATACTCTGCTGCAAAATCACATTCCGGGCCGAATGGGGCAACCGGCTGAAATACTGCAACAGGCGATCAATTTCTTCTTTATATTCACTTTCCAGAATCTCGAGTCCCTCATCACCGTAAACAAACCAGGTCAGCGGCCGCTCGGTGATTTCCGAAATCGCTGACAGCAAACGCACCTTGGGTTCCGTCTTTCCGGTTTCCAGGTCCAGATAAGTTTGCCGCGCCACGCCCAACTGCTGGGCCATATGTACCTGAGTCAGGCCTTTCCACTCTCGCGCTTCCTTGATTCGCGAGGCGATCATCGCTTTAGGATCTGTCATCAATACCTCCACCACTGCAATATGTACTGACCAAAGGCCAGCATAAAATCAGCCAACTCAGGAGCTATTATTTTTTTATTTATTATCAGCACGTTATATGAAGCCACATTCTCATCTTGCAAAGTGCAATGCAAAACCGGAAGGATTCAGGCAAAGCGTCTGATTTCGCAAATAAAAACGTCACTTCTGTATTCAATCATAGACGCTGGGGATCAGGGCGGAGCGGAAACCGAATCCAGGCGCCACAATTGACGCCTTTATCTCAACGCTAAGACAGGGTTGTCTGACTCAGCAGTCACTGACCCGGACAGATTCCGGGCAACCCGTTGAATATGAAGCGAACGTCTTACACGTCCTTTTCAATTTCTGCCGGGTTCAAGCGTATGGAGGAAGCCATATTCATCCGCCAGTAAGCAATGACCCCCATCAGCACGGTACTGGCCATGACGACCGGCGTCCAGTTCGCGAAAGCCGACTCTAAGAGCCAGCCGAACACCAAATAGCCAGCGGGAACTGAAAGAAAGCGGACAGAAGAGAACAGCGTCATCACCCGCCCGAACAAAGCTTCAGGCACCACGGTTTGGATCAGGGTGACTTCAATCGGACCAGCAAACCCGAGGCACAGCCCGATAACAAAAAGCTGAATGAAAAACAGCGGCTGGCTCGCGAAGAATGACATTGAGAGAAGCACCACCGCCAGCGATAAGTAGCCCGTGAACATGATCTGCCGGTTCGAAAACCGCTTGCCGAAAAAGCCAAAAAGCAAAGACGAAACGCTGGTACCGGCCCCGAAGCATGTCATGGATACCCCCAGACTCATCACGGACTCAAATACAAACTTGTTCAAATAGGGCAGATAGACAAAAAGGAACGGGGTGATGACAAGATTAACCGTGGCACTGAGGTAAAGCACAGACAAAAGGGCGCGCTGCTGTCTCAGGTACTTCATCCCTTCTGAAAAATACCTCAGCGGAGGGGCAGAATCCGGCTCCGTGTGTTCAGCCTCCGGCCTGAAATGCTTCTTCAGAACAATCATGCCGAATGCAACCGCGAAGAATGTCGCTGCATCAAAGTACAGAGCGCTGATCGTGCCAAAAGCCGCCACAATCAGAGCCGCAACCACCGGGCCCAAAAGATCACAGATGTTTTCCAGGGTGGTATTCACCCCATTAATCAGGTGATGATCCAACTGATGCCGTTTGATTTCATGTCTTAAAATCACATCCTTGGCTAAACGGCTTGGGGTATCCAATAACGTGCTGAGCACCAGCAATGCCGCCAGAAGACTGAGGGTCAGCAGATCCGCATGATAGAAAACAGGGATCAGCAAGACACTGAAAAAGTTCACCAGATCAGAAAGGACCGACGCCCTGAATGCCCCTAACCGATCGACAAATGGCGCGCTAAAGAAAGTCGACAAAATCACAGGGGTGATTTTCGCAGCCATCACAGCAGCAACCAGAGCCGGGCTGTCTGAGATTTCCAGAATGAGCCAGGGGATAGCCACCTCTGTGAGGGCATTCCCTAAAATCGTTATCCCATTGAGGGTCAGCAACCCACAGATTGACCACGACATCCTGCGCATCTACGAGACTCCTTTCACGTCATTCGCTCTTTCGTCCGCTACATCCCGGCGACATATGATACAAGTTAAATATCCATTAACAAGATGAATCCCACAATGAAAAACCTCCTGCCGGGTATGACCCGACAGGAGGCTTGAAATAGACATCACATGCTATGTTCAGGACTGAATTCTGACGCAGCAGAACATCCTGAATGGCAATCTCACCGAGGTGAAGATCAGCCGGACTTACTCAACCGTTACAGACTTCGCCAGGTTCCGGGGCTGATCGACATCCGTCCCTTTGATCAGCGCGACGTAATAAGACAGCAGCTGCAATGGCAGGGTATAGAGGATCGGCGCGATAAACTCATCACAGTGCGGTACGTTCAGCACGGTCATGGTGTCATCGCTGGCGAAGTGGGCATTCACATCCGCAAACACATACATCAGGCCGCCACGGGCACGGACTTCTTCCACATTCGACTTCAGTTTCTCCAGCAATTCATTGTTCGGCGCCACCACAATCACCGGCATGTCGGCATCGATCAGGGCCAGCGGACCGTGTTTCAGCTCACCCGCTGCATAGGCTTCCGCATGAATGTAAGAGATCTCTTTCAGCTTCAGCGCACCTTCCATGGCAATCGGAGACTGCTCACCACGGCCCAGGAACAGGGCATGATGCTTATCTGCGAAATCTTCCGCCAGTGCTTCAATGTCACCCGCCATCGCCAGCGTCTGCTCGATTTTGGACGGCAGACTCTGCAGGGCCGACACCAGCTGAGTTTCCTGCGCAGCATCCATGGTCTGATTGCCCCGGCCAATTGCCGCCACCAGCATCAGCAGGCCCGCCAGCTGAACAGTAAAGGCTTTGGTTGAAGCCACACCGATTTCTGCCCCGGCTTTCATCATGTAAGCCAGATCGGATTCGCGCACCAGGGATGAACCCGGCACGTTACAAATCGTCAGGCTGGCCATGTAACCCATCTCTTTCGCCAGACGCAACGCCGCCAGGGTATCGGCGGTTTCACCGGACTGAGACAGCGTCACCAGCAGGCTGTTCTCAAACACATGCGATTTGCGGTAACGGAATTCGGAGGCAATCTCCACATTACAGGACACACCGGCCCATTGCTCCAGCCAGTAACGGGCAACCAGACCCGCATGGTAGCTGGTACCACAGGCAATGATCTGCACATGCTTCACTTTCTGCAGCAGCTCGGCAGCATGCTCACCAAACGCAGAAGCCAGAACCTGACCATTCGCCAGACGGCCTTCCATCGTGCGCTGCAGGGCAATCGGCTGCTCGTAGATTTCTTTCAGCATGTAATGGCGGTACTGGCCCTTGTCGCCGGCGTCATGGGAAACTTCAGATTCTTTAATTTCGCGTGCAACCGGCTCGCCGTGCTTGTCAAAAATCTTCACGTCAAAACGGGTCACTTCGGCCACATCCCCTTCTTCCAGGAATGCAAAACGGCGGGTGACCGGCAGCAGGGCCAGCTGATCAGAAGCCACAAAATGCTCATCCACACCATAGCCGATCACCAGCGGGCTGCCGGAACGGGCAACCACAATCCGGCTCGGATCGCGACGGTCCATGACCACAGTGCCGTATGCACCTTCCAGCTGAGTTACAGTCTTCTGCACGGCTTCCAGCAGGGTGGCTGCTGTGCGCAATTCCCAGTCAACCAGGTGAGCAATCACTTCGGTATCTGTCTGAGAAAGGAAAGTATAACCACGTTCAGTCAGCACTGCGCGCAGGGATTCATGATTTTCAATAATGCCGTTGTGCACAATGGCAATCTCATCACCGGACATGTGCGGGTGAGCATTGGTTTCCGATGGCTCACCATGGGTCGCCCAGCGGGTATGTGCGATGCCGGTGCCGCCGGAAATCGGACTGGCCGCAACCGCATCCGCCAGTTCCTGAACTTTACCCAGACGACGAACACGATTCAGCGCGTTGCTGCCATCGACGACCGCCACACCAGCCGAGTCATAACCCCGGTATTCCAGACGACGCAGGCCTTCAATCAGAATGCCAGCCACATCACGCTGGGCAACAGCCCCAACGATTCCACACATAGGATTCTCCTGCAAAAATATCGTTATTGATTGATGGCGGCACAGATCACCTGCACCCCTTGTTGTTCAATTTCCGCCCTGGCGGCCGGATCCAGCCCTTCATCGGTGATCAGGGTGTTGATACTGCTCCACGGCAGTTCCAGATTGGGGATACGACGGCCGACCTTGCTGGATTCGACCATCACCACCACTTCGCGGGAAACTTCAGCCATGACCCGGCTCAGGCCAATCAGCTCATTGAAAGTGGTGGTGCCGCGACTGATGTCGATACCGTCTGCACCGATAAACAGCTGGTCAAAATCATAGGAACGCAGGACAGACTCCGCGACCTGCCCCTGAAAGGCTTCAGAATGAGGGTCCCAGGTGCCACCGGTCATCAGCAGCGTGGGTTCGTTTTCCAGTTCATTGAGGGCATTGGCAACATTGAGCGAGTTGGTCATCACGATCAGTCCCTGCTTGTCACCCAGCAATCCAATCAGCGCCGCCGTGGTGCTGCCGCTATCGATAATCATCCGGTTATGGTCACGAATACGGGCAGCTGCGGCCTGAGCGATAGCTTGCTTTCGAATCGAAACTTCAGGTTCGTGCCCGGCGGCGACGATTTCAGACGGCATGGCAATCGCACCGCCGTAACGGCGCAACAGCAGACCTGTGGTTTCTAACGCCGCGAGATCTTTGCGGATGGTGACTTCAGACGTCGCAAACTGCTGGGCCAGTGCATCCACACTGACTTCGCCCTGTTCATTCACCATCGCCACAATGGCATGACGCCGTTGCTGAGTGTTTCGTTTCGACATAAAAGTTTTTCTTATGATTTAAATTTCGAACTGAAACCAAATATAGCAAAACAAAACAACAGAGATCAAGAAATTACCAAAAGCGCTGAAACGTTGTTGCGAGGAGGTGTGACTGCAGATCCAAAAAAGCAGCGCCGATGCGCTGCCTTCTCTGTTCCGGGATTCGGATTATTTTTTCTTCTCAGGCCGCTTCCAGCCTTTGATTGTCCGGGCCGGGGCGCGGGTAATCACTAACTCACCTTCACCCACATCCCGGTTGATCGTTGCACCGGCACCAATGGTGGCACCTTTGCCGATTTTCACCGGAGCGATCAGCTGCGTATCCGAGCCCACAAATACATCGTCTTCAATTTCAGTCCGGAACTTATTGGCACCATCATAGTTACAGGTAATGGTTCCGGCACCAATGTTCACGCGGTCACCGATCTCGGCATCCCCCAGATAAGTCAGATGGTTGGCTTTCGACCCTTGACCCAGACGGGCCTTCTTCATCTCGACAAAGTTACCGACATGAGAATCACCGACCAGCTCAGCACCCGGACGCAGGCGGGTAAACGGACCGACCGTACAGTCTTCACCGACCGTCGCACCTTCCACGATGCTGTAAGGACGAATCAGGGTGTTATCGTCAATTTCACAGTCAATCAGAACAGAACCAGCGCCAATCACGACGTTATTCCCCAATGTCACGTTGCCTTCGATCACAACATTGACATCAATTTCCACATCCTGACCACACTGTAGTGTCCCTCGCAGATCAAAACGGGCCGGATCACGCAGCATGACTCCCTGCTCCAGCAACCGCTCAGCCTGCATCAACTGATAAGCCCGCTCCAGACGCGCCAGCTGAACACGGTTGTTCACGCCTTCAACTTCCACCGCCATGGCCGGATGAACCGCCTGGATCTGACGGCCTTCTGCATGCGCCATTGCGATGATATCGGTCAGGTAGTACTCAGCCTGAGCGTTGTCATTCTTCAGCTGACCCAGCCAGCGCTTCAGATCACCACCATTCGCCACCAGCACACCGGTATTGATTTCACAGATGGCTTTTTGTGCCTCGGTCGCATCTTTCTGTTCGACAATCGCAACCACGGCCTCATTTTCACGTACAATCCGGCCATAACCAGTCGGATCATCCAGCACCACAGTCAGCAGACCAATCCCGCCTTCCGGCTGTGCATCCAGCAGGTTTTCCAGCGTTTCGCTGCTGATCAGCGGGACATCACCGTACAGCACCAGCACCTGCTCATCATCCGCGAAAGACTCAGCCGCCTGATTCACCGCATGACCGGTTCCCAGTTGCTCAGCCTGCAGAACCCAGTTCACCGGTTCTCCAGCCAGGCGTTCTTTCATCAAATCGCCGCCATGACCATAAACCAGGTGAAGATGGGCAGCCCCTGCATCGGTGCAGGTATCGATCACGTGTTTAACCATAGGTTTGCCCGCCAGCGTATGCAGTACTTTCGGCAGGGCAGAATACATGCGGGTACCTTTACCCGCAGCCAGGATCACAGCGCTGAAGCTCATGAATCAGTGTCCCTTCTAATGATGGTGAAAATTATCTTGATGCATTGTATCGGCACAGAGCGCCCGATATAAGCCTTTGCCGCATATTATTGACACAATGCATACAGGCGAGTGCCTGCTTTGTGAACTGTTCCTGCAGTTTCCGCCGGAAAGAAATCTACAGATATAAAAAAAGCGACCCAAGGGGTCGCTTTTTTGCTCAGGTGCCTGATTAACGCTTACGCTTGGTCAGCTCGATAACTCGAAGCTGAGCGATTGCTTTCGCCAGGTCACTGGCCGCTTGCGCGAAGTCGATATCGCCGTGCTGATTGTGGATACGCTCCTCAGCCTGACGTTTCGCTTCTTCAGCCTTGGCTGCGTCCAGATCAACACCACGGATAGCTGTATCAGCCAGAACAGTCACTGTCCCCGGCTGAACTTCCAGCATACCACCGGAGAGGTAGATCACTTCTTCCTCACCGTGTTGTTTTACGATCCGAACCATTCCGGGCGTGATAGCGGTCAGCAGCGGGGTGTGGCCTGCGTGAATACCCAGTTCACCTTCGCTACCGGTCACCTGGATATTTTCAGCACGACCAGAAAAGAGACTCTTCTCTGCGCTTACTACATCCAGATGGAAAGTTATCGCTGCCATGTCGCCTCCTGTTCAGCTTACAGCTTCTTCGCGTTTTCCAGTGCGTCTTCGATCGCGCCGCAGTACATGAATGCCTGCTCTGGAATGTCGTCGTATTCGCCAGCCAGCAGGCCTTTGAAGCTGCGCAGGGTATCTTTCAGTGGAACGTAGATACCCGGGTCGCCAGTGAAGACCTGTGCAACGTGGTAAGGCTGAGTCAGGAAACGCTCAATCTTACGTGCACGGGCAACAGCTTGCTTATCTTCTTCAGACAGCTCGTCCATACCCAGAATGGCAATGATGTCTTTCAGCTCTTTGTAACGCTGCAGGGTGCTTTGAACACCACGCGCGATATCATAGTGCTCCTGACCAACCACCAGCGGATCCAGCATACGAGATGTAGAATCCAGTGGGTCGATCGCTGGGTACAGACCCAGAGAAGCAATCTGACGAGACAGTACAACAGTCGCATCCAGGTGGGCGAACGTGGTTGCCGGAGACGGGTCCGTCAAGTCATCCGCAGGAACGTAAACGGCCTGTACAGATGTGATAGAACCAGTCTTGGTCGAGGTGATACGCTCCTGAAGCACACCCATCTCTTCTGCCAGTGTAGGCTGGTAACCTACTGCAGAAGGCATACGACCCAGCAGTGCAGATACCTCTGTACCGGCCAGGGTGTAACGATAGATGTTATCGATGAACAGCAGTACGTCACGGCCTTCATCACGGAACTTCTCAGCCATGGTCAGGCCAGTCAGAGCAACACGCAGACGGTTACCCGGTGGCTCGTTCATCTGACCGTAAACCATTGCTACTTTAGATTCTTCAGGTTTCTCCAGGTTTACAACCCCGGCTTCCTGCATCTCGTGGTAGAAGTCGTTACCCTCACGCGTCCGCTCACCAACACCGGCGAATACAGACAGACCTGAGTGTTTCAGGGCGATGTTGTTGATCAGTTCCATCATGTTGACGGTCTTACCAACACCCGCACCACCGAACAGACCGATTTTACCACCCTTCGCGAATGGGCAAACCAGGTCAATAACTTTTACGCCGGTTTCCAGCAGTTCAACTGCGTTCGACTGCTCTTCGTAGCTTGGTGCTGCACGGTGAATTGAGTAACGCTCTTCTTCACCGATCTCACCGCACTCGTCAATTGGCTGACCCAGAACGTTCATGATACGTCCCAGAGTCGCTGTACCGACTGGTACTTCAATTGGTCGACCTGTGTTTTCAACAGACAGACCACGACGCAGGCCATCAGAACTACCCATGGCGATACCACGAACTACGCCACCGCCCAGCTGCTGCTGAACTTCCAGTACCAAGGTACCTTTTTCTTTGGCATCAACGTGCAGGGCATCATATACCTGGGGTACAGAATCCTGTGGAAACTCTACGTCGACTACCGCACCGATGATCTGTACGATCTTACCTGTAGCCATCGTTAATCCTCTAAACTTATTAATTCTTTGCCTTAAACAGCGGAGGCACCAGAAACGATTTCCGACAGCTCTTGTGTGATCGCAGCCTGACGGGCTTTGTTGTACACAAGTTGCAGTTCGTCAATCAAGTTACCTGCATTATCAGTTGCTGCTTTCATCGCAACCATTCGGGCCGCTTGCTCACAGGCAAGGTTTTCGACCACACCCTGATAGACCTGAGATTCGACATAGCGAACCAGCAGGGTATCCAGCAGAGGTTTTGGCTCAGGCTCATAAATATAGTCCCAAGCGTGGTTGCGTTTCATTTCTTCGTCTTCTGACTTAGGCAAAGGCAGCAATTGATCGATCACTGGCGCTTGCACCATGGTGTTCACAAATTTGTTGTACACCAGATACAGACGATCCAGTTGGCCTTCATCATATTTCTTCAGCATGACACCCACGGTACCGATCAGCTCATCAACAGAAGGCTTGTCACCCAGACCTGTTACCTGAGCCGCAACACGGCCACCGTAGTTGTTAAAGAAAGCTGTAGCTTTGGCACCAATCAGGGCCAGCTCAACCTCAGCGCCTTTATCTGACCAGGCCTTCATGCCGTGAATAGCTTGTTTGAACATGTTCACGTTCAAGCCACCACACAGACCGCGGTCAGTCGAAACAATGATGTAACCTACGCGCTTGGCCTCACGCTCCTCAAGATAAGGATGCTTATACTCGAGGCTACCAAGGGCGATATGACCGATCACTTTGCGCATTGTTTGTGCGTATGGGCGTGATGATTCCATCGCGTCTTGCGATTTACGCATTTTAGACGCAGCAACCATCTCCATCGCTTTGGTGATCTTCTGAGTGTTTTTCACACTGCCGATCTTGTTACGTATCTCTTTTGCGCCGGCCATCGTTACTCTCCTTGAGCTGGTGATCGCTTGCGATCACCAACCAATTACCAAGTCTGGGTCGCTTTGAAATCTTCAACCAGTTTCACGAACTGGGTTTCAACTTCGTTGTTCCACGCACCCGTTTCATCAATCTGAGCAACCAGCTCAGCGAATTGACTCTTGGCGTAAGACAGTAACGCAGCTTCGAAATCTGCCAGCTTCGTCAGCTCAACATCTTTCAGGTAACCTTTCTCAGCAGAGAAAATCACCAGCGCCTGCTCAAATACAGACATTGGAGAGTACTGCTTCTGCTTCATCAGCTCGGTTACTTTCTGGCCGTGATCCAGCTGACGCTTGGTCGCGTCATCCAGGTCAGAAGAGAACTGTGCGAATGCTGCCAGTTCACGGTACTGAGCCAGTGCGGTACGGATACCACCAGACAGCTTCTTGATGATCTTGGTCTGCGCAGCACCACCAACACGGGATACCGAGATACCTGGATCAACCGCAGGACGGATACCGGCGTTGAACAGCTCAGTTTGCAGGAAGATCTGGCCATCGGTGATCGAAATCACGTTGGTCGGTACGAACGCAGAAACGTCGCCCGCCTGAGTTTCGATGATTGGCAGTGCAGTCAGAGAACCGGTTTTGCCTTTCACTTCACCGTTGGTGAACTTTTCTACGTACTCTTCGCTCACGCGAGCAGCACGCTCCAGCAGACGGGAGTGGAGGTAGAAAACGTCACCAGGGAATGCTTCACGGCCTGGTGGACGACGCAGCAGCAGAGAGATCTGACGGTAAGCAACAGCCTGCTTAGACAGGTCATCGTATACGATCAGTGCATCTTCACCGCGGTCACGGAAGTATTCACCCATAGCACAACCAGCATATGGCGCCAGGTATTGCAGTGCAGCTGCTTCAGAAGCAGAGGCAACAACAACGATGGTGTTCTTCAATGCGCCGTGCTCTTCCAGCTTACGAACCACGTTAGCGATGGTTGAAGCTTTCTGACCGATAGCAACATAGATAGAGTAGATACCAGAGTTCTTCTGGTTGATGATGGCATCGATCGCCAGTGCGGTTTTACCGATCTGACGGTCACCGATGATCAGCTCACGCTGGCCACGGCCGATTGGAATCATCGAGTCAACCGCCTTGTAGCCAGTCTGTACAGGCTGGTCAACAGATTTACGGTCGATAACACCCGGTGCAATCACTTCGACAGGCGAGGTGAAGTCACTCTCGATTGGGCCTTTACCATCGATTGGCTCACCCAGGGTGTTCACAACACGACCCAGCAGGGCAGGGCCGACTGGAACTTCCAGGATACGACCGGTCGCGGTCACTTTCATGCCTTCCTGCAGGTCAGCATAAGGACCCATTACAACTGCACCAACCGAGTCACGCTCAAGGTTCAGTGCCAGCGCGTAACGGCCGCCTGGTAGTTCAATCATTTCACCTTGCATGACGTCTGCAAGGCCGTGGATACGAATGATACCATCGCTGACAGAAACGATCGTACCTTCGTTACGCGCTTCACTTGCAACGTTGAATTTTTCAATCCGCTGCTTGATCAGTTCGCTAATTTCCGTGGAATTAAGTTGCATGCTCCAATTCCCCAAATCAAGACTGCAACGTATCGTTCAGTCGGGCCAGTTTGCCGCGTACTGATTGATCGATGACTAAGTCTCCGGCTCTAATTACAACCCCGGCAATCAGGGTCTCGTCTACACTGCAGTTCAGCTTAACCTTACGCGCCAGACGCTTTTCCAGCTTTTGACTGATCGCACTCAGTTGACCTTCGTCCAGTGCAACCGCAGAGGTCACAGTGGCGTCGATGGTTTTTTCCAGTTCGTCTTTCAGGAACAGGAACTGAGCACTGACATCAGAAAGTGCTTTCAGACGTCCGTTTTCAGCCATTACCTTGATCAGGTTCTGGCCGGCTTCGTTGAGTTGCTCGCCGCAGACGGAAATAAAGATTTCCACCAGCTTATCCGCCGCATAACCACCATCCAGGACATCCTGAATCGTTTCGTTTTTTGCGACTTCTGCAGCAAAGGTGAGCATTTCTGACCATTGGGCCAGCTCACCTTTCTCAACCGCATAATCAAAGGCTGCTTTAGCGTAGGGGCGTGCGATTGTAGTCATTTCCGACATGTTGCTTGCCCCTTCTATTACAGTTCTGCAGTGACTTTGTTAAGAAGATCAGCATGAGCGTCTTTATCAATAGAACGCTCAATGATTTTCTCAGCACCAATCACAGCCAGAGTTGCAACTTGTTTGCGTAGTTCATCGCGCGCGCGATTACGTTCTGCATCAATTTCGGCACGACCTTGAGTCAGAATTTTTTCACGCTCAGCCGTCGCTTCCGCTTTGGCCTCTTCGATGATTTGAGCTTTGCGCTTATTCGCTTGCTCAATCAGTTCAGTTGCAGTGCGTTTTGCTTCTTTCAGTTGCTCAGAAGCATTTGCCTGCGCCAGGTTGAGATCTTTGGCAGCGCGATCCGCAGCTGCCAAACCGTCAGCAATTTTCTTCTGACGTTCCTCAATCGCTTCCATAATTGGTGGCCATACATATTTCATGCAGAAGACCACAAACAGGAAAAACGCGATAGCCTGACCCAGCAAGGTTGCATTCATATTCACAACGGCATCTCCTAAAAAGGGTTGCTATGGGTCCGTTACGTTCGTGGATTAACCAGCCAGCTGTCCAACGAATGGGTTTGCGAATGTGAATAGCAGAGCGATTACGATACCGATCATTGGAACCGCATCCAGCAGACCTGCAATGATGAACATCTTAACTTGCAGCATTGGAGCCATTTCTGGTTGACGAGCAGCGCCTTCCAGGAACTTACCACCCAGCAGGGCGAAACCGATCGCAGTACCCAGGGCAGCAAGACCTACAATGATGCCCACGGCAATTGCAGAAAAGCTTAGTAAAGTTTCCATCACTATCTCCAGTTTATTGTTGTCGGCCTAAATGCCTGTAAAGAAAAACTTAAAAAATGTATTTACGTATTAATGATTGTCTTCGTGAGCCTGAGACAGGTACACGATAGTCAGCATCATAAAGACGAAAGATTGAATCGTAATGACCAGGATGTGGAATATTGCCCACGGAACCGAGCCCAGCCATTGTGCCCACCACGGCATCAGTGCCGCGATAAGGATAAACACCACCTCACCGGCGAACATGTTACCGAACAGACGCATACCCAGAGAAATAGGCTTCGCCAGCAGCGAAACTACTTCCAGTAGCAGGTTGAACGGAATCATAACCGGGTGATTGAACGGGTGTAATGCCAGTTCTTTGGCAAAACCGCCCAGGCCTTTGATCTTGATGCTGTAATAAATCATCAATGCAAAGACACCCAGCGCCATTGCCATGGTGATGTTAACATCGGCCGACGGTACTACCTTCAGATAAGGAATACCCAACCAATGCTCTGCCGGATAAGGAAGAAAGTCGATTGGAACCAAGTCCATGACATTCATCAGGAAAATCCAACAGAAGATCGTCAGAGCTAGCGGAGCTATCAGCGCGTTGCGGCCATGAAAGGTTTCTTTGACGCTGTTGTCAACGAATTCCACCATGATTTCCACAAAACACTGCAGCTTACCCGGCACCCCTGAGGTCGCCTTTCTCGCTGCCAGACGGAACAATCCTAAAAAGATCGCACCCGTCAACACAGAGAAGAAAAGGCTGTCGATGTGTACCGCCCAGAAACTTCCCTCGCTCACCAGGCCCAGCTTATCGGTTGATAAGTTAGTCAGGTGGTGAGTGATGTAACTGGATGGTGTAAGCGCTTCACCTGGCGCAGCCATAACTCATCCTATTTGTTGTTGTTAATGAATAAAACCGGCGCACAGATATTAATACCCAGAGCCAGCAAATAGGTCAGTTTGAGGGGAACAAGTTCCACCTCGACATACAGGTAGACAAGGGAAAACAAGATGACTGTAGTGAGGATTTTCAGCACTTCTCCGCTGTAGAAAGACGCCATCACCAGACGGGCCTTACTGGCTCCGCCAAAGAGAAAAGCGCACACAGAAAAAACGGCGTTAGCTATCACAAAGATGCCGCCACCGATCAGTGCAGAGATTCCCCAGTCAACATTGACAGCAAACACTGCCATGATTGCCGTTGTCAAAACGACGCCAGATTGTAATAACAACAACCGCTTCGCCAATTGGCGTCCCGGTCTGACCAGCGCCGAAACCATGTATTCATTCCTCGAGTCCGTTCCACTACACATACGTCGTGCTGGGAAAACTGCGAAAATTATACGGTTCAATAAATTGAATGCAATCTAATCACAGCAAAAAAACAGTTAGATTTTATAACACATTATCCCGATCACGCGGTGGTTACTTTTACGGCAAAAATAGTACGAAACTCGTCACACTTCCGAACTTAACATTGCCAGCAGTTGCTCTAACTTCTGAGGCTCGTCAAAATTTATTATAATTTTACCTTTCCCGCTTTTGCTTTGATTAATCGCAACTTGAGTGCCGAATTGTTCACTCAGACGGTTTTCTATCGCTTCGACTTGGGGATCAACAGGGGCAGGGGCGACCTCTGGGGCCGGTGCGAGCATTTTCTTGACCAGACGCTCGGTATCCCGGACAGTCAGAGACTTCGCCACGACGGTGTGGGCTGCTTCCAGTTGCTGCTCAGCAACCAGAGACAACAATGCACGGGCGTGACCCATTTCCAGCTGACGCTGGGCCAGCAACCGCTTGACCTGAGGCTCCAGCTGGTTCAGACGCAGCAGGTTGGAGACCGCAGCACGGGACTTGCCGAGTGCTTCGGCAATTTGCTGATGGGTGAGGGAGAATTCATTCTGCAATCGTTCCAGCGCCTGGGCTTCCTCAATGGCATTGAGGTCTTCACGCTGGATGTTTTCAATCAGAGCAATCGCAACGGTGGCACGGTCGTCCACGTTTTTCACCAGACAGGGAACGACTTGCAGTCCGGCCTGACGTGATGCCCGCCAGCGGCGTTCGCCGGCAATGATTTCATACTGTTGAGGTGCCAGCTGGCGAACCACGATCGGCTGGATCACCCCCTGAGCACGGATGGAGTCAGTCAGTTCCGCCAGCGCTTCCGCCGACATATCCTGACGAGGCTGATACTGACCCGGTTGCAGCTGACTGACCGGCAGTTCGCGCAGTGCGCCTTCGGCCGGTACCGTTTCTTCCTTGCTGACGGCCTCTGCGGCCTGTTGTCGTTCACGGGCCACCGAACTGGTGGCCAGCAGTGCGTCAAGACCCTTTCCCAGGCCTCGTTTATTCATGGACATGCTTGCTTACGCCTCTACCTGAGCCGGTTCCCGCTGGGTTTCCTCACGACGAATCATCTCTCCGGCCAGCGCCAGGTAAGCCTTGGCACCGCTGGAGGTTTTATCGTAGTACATGGCCGGGCAACCATGACTCGGGGCTTCGGCCAGACGTACGTTACGTGGGATCACGGTGCGGTACACCTTATCACCAAAATGCTTCTTCAACTGCTGGGACACTTCGTTCGCCAGCCGGTTGCGCGGATCATACATGGTGCGAAGCAAGCCTTCTATCTTAAGATCGGCATTGACCACGGCAGCCAGCTTACTGATGGTGTCCATCAGGGCTGTCAGGCCTTCCAGTGCAAAATATTCGCACTGCATTGGTACCAGAACCGAGTCTGCTGCTGTCATTGCGTTGATGGTCAGCAGGTTGAGGGAAGGCGGACAGTCGATGAAGATAAAATCATAGTGTTCACGAACCGGTTCAAGGGCCGTGCGCAGCCGGACTTCACGGGCAAAGACTTCCATGAGTTTGATTTCGGCAGCGGTCACGTCGCCGTTGGCCGCCACCAGGTGGTAACCACCGGCATTTTCAGTGATCACCACATCAGAGAACGGGGTTTCTTCGACCAGAAGTTCATATGCGGTCGCGTCAACCTGATATTTGTCGACACCGCTGGCCATGGTGGCATTACCCTGCGGGTCCAAATCAATCACCAGCACCTTGCGCTGGGTTGCGGCCAGGGACGCAGCCAGGTTGACACAGGTCGTGGTTTTACCCACGCCGCCCTTTTGGTTGGCAACAGCTATGACTTTTCCCACGAATCACCCTCGTTCATTCATTCCTTTGCCGTCAAGAGTACTAAATGACGCGCCCCCTCCAAGTCGGGGACATGCAAAGATTTGACCTCACTCACAGAACACCATGACGGCAGTTCTGCCAGCTCCTCTTCCGTAACCTGGCCCTTCAGTGCCATAAACCGGCCTTCAGCCGAAGGCAGATGACGGCACCAGTGAACCATGTCAGACATCGACGCAAAAGCCCGGCTCAGGACAGCATCGAAGCCCTGTTCCGGGATAAATTCTTCAACACGGCTCTGGACCGGCGTGACATTGCCGAGTCCCAGCTCATGCACAACCTGACGGATAAACCGGATCCGCTTCCCCAGACTGTCAAGCAGGGTAAACTGCTTGTCCGGGTGCATAATGGCCAGCGGAATCCCGGGTAAACCCGGGCCGGTTCCGACATCGATAAACCGGGATCCCTGCACCAGATAAGGGCTGACGACGATACTGTCCAAAATATGTTTGACCAGCATCTCGTTCGGATCTCTGACCGACGTCAGATTATACGCTTTGTTCCACTTGTGCAGCAGGCTAACATAACCCACCAACTGCTCAAGTTGCTGTTCTGTGACCTTGAGTTCAGTTTTTGAAATCAGTTGTGTCAGACGTTCTTTCACGCTGCTGCCTCCGCGTCACCTTTCTTCAGCAACCCATGTTTTTTCAGGTAGACCAGCAGCAGCGAAATCGCGGCTGGCGTAACGCCGGAAATCCGGGATGCCATGCCGATAGTCGCGGGTTTGGCTTCATTCAGCTTAGCAATGACCTCATTGGACAGGCCTTTCACCAGACTGTAATCCAGATCAGCCGGCAGCTTGCTCTGCTCATGACGCAGCGATTTCTCCACCTCTTCTTTCTGGCGGTCGATATAGCCCTGGTATTTAACCTGAATTTCAACCTGCTCACTGGCCTGGGCATCCTCATGCGCCGGGCCAAACGGCGCCTGGGCCGTCAGCTGCTCATAGGTCACTTCCGGACGGCGCAGCAGATCTTCACCACTAGCTTCGCGAACCAGCGGGGTTTTCAGAAATGCATTGACGGACGCCGCATGCTCAGAAGCCGGATGGATCCAGATCTCTTTCAGACGCTGACGTTCCTGCTCCATATGATTCATTTTTTCATTGAAGCGTGCCCAGCGTGCGTCATCGACCAGACCCAACTGACGACCGAGTTCGGTCAGACGGATATCGGCATTGTCTTCGCGCAGCAGCAGGCGGTACTCGGCACGGGAGGTAAACATGCGGTACGGTTCTTTGGTGCCCATGGTTGACAGGTCGTCGATCAGTACGCCCAGATAGGCCTGATCACGACGCGGGCTCCAGCCGTCTTTGTCCTGTGACTGCAGTGCGGCGTTCATCCCGGCCAGCAGCCCCTGTGCGGCCGCTTCTTCGTAGCCGGTTGTCCCGTTGATCTGACCGGCAAAGAACAGACCGTCAATAAATTTGGTTTCCAGCGTCGGTTTCAGATCACGCGGATCAAAGAAATCGTACTCAATGGCGTAACCTGGACGGATGATGCTGGCATTTTCAAAGCCTTTCATCGAACGAACGATTTGCATCTGCACGTCAAACGGCAGGCTGGTGGAAATCCCGTTCGGATACAGCTCATGGGTCGTCAGGCCTTCCGGTTCAATGAAGATCTGATGGCTGTTTTTATCGGCAAAGCGCATGACTTTGTCTTCGATCGACGGACAGTAACGCGGACCGATCCCCTCGATCACCCCGGAATACATCGGGCTGCGATCCAGGTTATTGCGGATCACATCATGGGTCTGCTCATTGGTGTGCGTGATGAAACACGGGATCTGATGCGGATGATCCGTCTGTTTCCCCATGAAGGAAAACACCGGCGTCGGATTGTCACCATGCTGTGCCTGTAACTGGCTGAAATCCACTGTACGGGCGTCAATGCGCGGTGGTGTACCGGTTTTCAGACGATCAACTCGGAAAGGCAGGGCACGCAGACGCTCCGCCAGTGCGATCGACGGTGGATCCCCGGCGCGGCCGCCGCTGTAATTTTCCAGACCGATATGGATCTTACCCCCCAGGAAAGTCCCCACGGTCAGGACCACGGCACGTGCGCGGAACTTGAGTCCCATTTCAGTCACAACGCCGACAGCCCGGTCGTTCTCAACAATCAGATCATTGACCGCCTGCTGGAACAGCATCAGGTTCGGCTGGTTTTCCAGCGCTTCACGCACAGCGGCTTTATAAAGCGCACGGTCAGCCTGGGCACGGGTGGCTCGGACTGCCGGGCCTTTCGATGAGTTCAGGGTCCGGAACTGAATGCCGCCCTTATCTATCGCGCGGGCCATGATGCCACCCAGGGCGTCCACTTCTTTTACCAGGTGACCTTTTCCGATCCCGCCAATCGCCGGGTTACAAGACATTTGTCCCAGCGTATCGATATTATGGGTCAACAGCAGGGTTTTCTGACCCATACGTGCTGCTGCCAGCGCGGCTTCCGTTCCGGCATGACCGCCACCTACCACGATGACATCAAAATTTTCCTGGTAAAACATGAAACTACCTCAGGTGATCAATTAGCCAGTCAATTTGCTTGGAGCAAAGGGGGGATATTCTACCGCGTTTCAAGGCAAGAAAGAATCACTCTTGACGATCAAATGATCAGGGGATTTGATCCTAAATATATATAAGATCTTTTAAAGAGATCTTTTATTGGATCTACTATTAGGATCACCGGATCGTGTGGATAAGTGATTTTTGATCCTGATGATCATGGAGTTAGGAAGGATCATTACTTGTGAGGGAAGTGGGATCTTCGTTGGGAAACCCTGGGATCTAAATCGCCACTTATCAACAAGGGTATCGGCGTGATGATCTTGTTCATTGGATAACAAAGGGTTGATCACCGTTTAGATCTATACTTATCCACAACCGAATCGTGAAAAACTGGCGGTTATGGGAATAATTTCCGCCAGTCTGATGGGGATTACAGGAGATTTTGCCAGCTGTTTAGCCAGATTTCAGCCGGGTCTTCCGGCACCGGATCCTGTGAAACATCGATTTCCAGCCGTTCGCCCAGGCGTTTGGCTCCCTGTCCGGCCAGTAGGTGGTCAAGATCTTTACCAGCCTGACAGAAAGTGTCATAGCTGCTGTCTCCGATCGCGACAAGACCATAACGCAGCGGGGTTAAGTCCGGTTTCTGGGTCTGGAGCTGGCTGACAAAAGGCTGGATGTTGTCCGGAAATTCACCGGCGCCGTGGGTGGAACAGATCAGCAGCCAGATCTGGTCCGGATCCAGCGCTGACAGATCGGCCTGATTGATAATCGTCGTGGTATGGCCGGCTTCGGAAAGCAGATCTGCCAGGTGATCGGCGACGTATTCCGCACCTCCTAAGGTGCTGCCGGTGATCAGGGTAATTGCAGCCATCGTGTCCTCTTTGTGTAAATGTTATCTGAAATGTCCGGATTGTACCCGGAACACCCGGGAAGGAAACCCCTGTAATGCGCTTGCTCCGGCTGTGCGGGAGATCTCCTGGCAGGGATGGGGCGTGCTGTCAGAGGGATGGGGTCGGGGGCGATCCGGGCATGACCTTGGACAGCGTACAGTCCAATATGATCTGGATAAAATAAAATCTTTTTAATTCAATGGATTATTTGATTTGCTCACAGGGGGTCCCAAGGATCTTCCCTGCTTTTACAGTTTCCGGCAGATCATGCTCGCGTGTCCGATCGACGTGATGTCCGTGTTTGCGGGGAATGGACTGTCTGATCCCGCAGACGGTGATCCGGAGTGTTATATGAGGCCTGAATTGCATATCGTGTTGACAGGTGCCGGTCTGCGGCTTAAGTTGAATGCATGAAGACCTTATTGAACCCACAGCGAATTATTATCATCATTCCTTAGGAGTGGTGGGTTCGCTTGTGCTTGAATAACGTCAAACCCGCCCTGGAGGCGGGTTTTTTGATCACTGCTTCCCGGGCCCCAGTCGCAGAGAGGCAGCCATGAGTTCAAAAGAAACCCCGTCCCAGACCGATCAGCTATCTGACGCGTCTGCATCATCCGTTTTTTCCTTTGTCGAGGCCGAACATGCCGTGCTCGGATTCTGGCAGGACCGGCAGATCTTCCGGCAGTCGCTGGCACAGTCGGCCCACCAGCCGGAATACGTGTTTTACGACGGCCCTCCGTTTGCAACCGGCCTGCCGCACCACGGCCATCTGGTGGCTTCGACGATCAAAGATGTCATTCCGCGTTATTTCACGATGAAAGGTCATTTTGTGCAGCGCCGTTTCGGCTGGGACTGCCATGGCTTGCCGATCGAGCATGAGATCGATAAAACGCTGGGAATGTCAGCCAAGGAAGCGGTTGAGCAGCTGGGGATTGCCCGTTACAACGATGAGTGCCGCGGTATTGTGCAGCGTTATACCCGGGAATGGGAGAAGACCATTTCACGCTTGGGGCGCTGGGTTGATTTTGACAACGACTACCGCACCATGGAGCCCTGGTATATGGAGTCGGTGTGGTGGGTGTTCCGGCAGTTGTGGGACAAGGGACTGGTTTATCAGGGTGAGAAAGTGGTTGCTTACTCAACTGAGCTGGAGACCGTCCTGTCGAACTTTGAGGCAACCTCCAACTACAAAGACGTTCAGGATCCGGCCATCACCGTGCTTTTCAAATTAGCGGATGAGGACGGGTATCTGGCTGCGTGGACCACGACCCCCTGGACGCTGCCGGCGAATCTGGCCTTGTGTGTCGGCCCGGATATCTCCTATGTCAAAGTGCATGATGACGTGCTCGGGGGCGATGTGTGGCTGGCAGAATCCCGGTTGGCGGCCGTCTGTAAAGGACGGGATGTGGCGGTACTGGAAACCCGGTCCGGGGCTGAACTGGCAGGGAAGCGTTACCGGCCGGTCTTTGACTGTTTTGCCGGACATGCGGCTGACGGCGCGTTCCGGGTGCTGGCGGATGACTTTGTCTCGACGGACAACGGGACCGGGATTGTGCATATGGCGCCGGCCTTCGGGGAAGATGATCAGCGGGTTGCCAGAGCCCATGGCATTCAGGGGGCGCCCTGTCCGCTGGACGGCCGCGGACGCTTTACCGCTGAAGTACCGGACTATCAGGGGATGTACGTCAAAGACGCTGATAAGGCGATCATTCAGGCTCTCAAAGCGCAGGGGCTGCTGTACCGGCAGGAGACCCTTTTGCACAGCTACCCCTTCTGTCCGCGCTCGGATACCCCGATCATCTACCGCACTGTACCGTCCTGGTATATCCGGGTCGAATCGATGCGTGACGCACTGGTGGCGAATAACCGGCAGGTGAACTGGGTGCCGGATCATCTGCAGGAAGGGCGGATGGGCAAATGGCTGGCAGGCGCCAAAGACTGGGCTGTGTCCCGCAACCGCTACTGGGGTACCCCGCTGCCGATCTGGGTCAACGACACCACCGGCAGCCAGCTGTGCCTCGGCTCGCGTGAGGAGCTGGCCCGTTATACCGGGGTGACGGTCGAGGATCTGCACCGTGACCATGTGGACGACCTGACCTTTATCCTGCCGGGCGAAGCCGGAGTCTACCGCCGCATCGCGGAAGTGTTCGACTGCTGGTTTGAGTCCGGCGCCATGCCTTATGCCCAGGTGCATTATCCGTTTGAGAACAAAGATCAGTTTGAAAAGAATTTTCCTGCGGCGTTTATTGCCGAAGGGGTGGATCAGACCCGGGGCTGGTTCTATACCCTGCAGGTTCTGAGTCAGTGCCTGTTCGGCCAGGCGGCGTTTCGGAATGTCATCGTCAACGGCATCGTGATGGCTGAAGACGGGAAGAAAATGTCCAAGCGTCTGAAGAACTATACCGCGCCGGATGTGCTGATGGAGCAGTACGGCGCTGACGCCCTGCGGCTGTATCTGATCAATTCCGGACTGGTCAAGGCGGAAGAACAGCGCTTTGCCGACAGCGGAGTGCAGGAAATGGTCCGCCGGGTCCTGCTGCCCTGGTACAACGGCTACAAGTTCTTTGCGACCTATGCGGCACTGGATCAGTGGCAGTTTTCACCGGCGCAGACGCCAAGCGATAATATCCTGGATCAGTGGATCCTGTCCCGCCTTCAGACCCTGACCCGGCGGGTGAACGATGAGATGCAGCAGTACCGGCTTTATCAGGTGGTTCCGGCGCTGTTTGATTTTATTGAGCAGCTGACCAACTGGTATATCCGTCTGAACCGGGCCCGCTTCTGGCTGGATGGGATGAGCGGGGATAAATCCCGGGCTTTCCAGACCCTGTTCCATTGCCTGGAGACTTTCGGCACCCTGATGGCGCCGTTTGCGCCTTTCCTGTCAGAACATCTCTATCAGGGACTGCTGGCATTCCGTCAGCCTGGGAGCGTGCCGGAATCGGTACATCTGTGTCCGTACCCTGAAGCACAGCCTGCGATGCAGCAACCGGCGCTGGAAGCTTCGGTCGAGCGCTTCCAGCATCTGGTGACGATGGGGCGGCAGAAGCGGAACGATCTGAAAATCAAAATCAAGACGCCGCTCAGCCGCATCACCGTGCTTCATCGCGATCCGGCCGTGCTGGCGGATGTGGCCCGGTTGTCAGACTATATCCGGGCTGAGCTGAATGTGAAAACGGTTCACTTCAGCGAGCAAGAGGCGGATTACATCGATTTTTATACCAAACCGAACTTTGCCCTGCTGGGCCGTAAGCTGGGCACGCAGATGAAGCACTACACCAGGTTGATTCATACCCTGACCGAGGCGCAATTGACGACATTGCAGGAGTCGGGAGAGCTGGAGCTGGACGGACAGGTCTTCAGTGATGAAGAGATTGTCCTCTACCGTCAGGCGAAAGAAGGGACCCATGCCGTGTCGAACCGGTTTATCTCACTGGATGTGGATCCTCAATTGTCTGATGCACTGATCGGGGAAGGGGCGGTCCGGGAGGTGATCAGCCGGATCCAGAAGCTGCGCAAAGACAGCGGCTTCCGGGTCAGCGACCGGATCCGGATTGAGCTGCAGGCGCCGGCGGCGCTGGCGGGCTGGGTCACACAGCATCAGGAATATCTGATGCAGGAAACGCTGGCCCGGGAGCTGGTCGTTGCCCCTGAGATGGATGGTATGTGCAGTGAAGCCGAGGTCTTCCGGACCGATCACGGTGACATTGCTGTCTCGGTTTCCGTGTTGTAAAGCGGAAAAGTCAAAGCCCCGCCGGAATGGCGGGGCTTTGTGATCAGTTGCCGGTATCGGTGCAGAGTTACTTCCCGATACAGAACGACGTAAAGATGCGTCCCAGCAGATCGTCCGAGGTGAATTCCCCGGTGATTTCGCTCAGGTGCTGCTGGGCCAGACGCAGCTCTTCGGCCAGGATTTCACCGGCCATGTAGCCTTCCAACTGCGCCTTGCCTGTGTCGAGGTGTGTGGCTGCACGCTCCAGCGCATCCAGATGGCGGCGGCGGGCCATGAACCCGCCTTCTGTGGTGCCGGAAAAGCCCATACAGGACTTGAGGTGGTCGCGCAGGGCATCGACGCCGTCACCGGTTCGCGCCGACAGGCGGATCAGGGTTGGCTGGCTGATATGGCAGATCCCGGTCGTTTCTCCGGTCAGCTCCGCTTTGTTCCGGATGACGGTCAGTCCCATCCCGTCCGGCAGGCGTTCGATAAAGTCCGGCCAGATGTCTGCCGGATCGGTGGCGTCTGTGGTGGTGGCATCAACCATGAAGAGCACGCGGTCAGCCTGACGGATTTCATCCCAGGCACGCTCGATACCAATCCGTTCCACTTCGTCACTGGCATCGCGCAGACCGGCGGTATCAATGATATGCAGCGGCATGCCATCAATATGGATATGTTCACGCAGCACGTCGCGGGTGGTCCCGGCAATGTCGGTCACGATGGCACTGTCTTTGCCAGACAGGGCATTGAGCAGGCTGGATTTACCGGCGTTCGGACGACCGGCAATCACCACTTTCATGCCTTCACGCATGATGGCGCCCTGATTGGCCTCGCGGCGTACGGCATTGAGCTGTGCAATCACGGTATCCAGATCGGTGCTGACCTTACCGTCACTGAGAAAGTCGATTTCTTCTTCCGGAAAATCAATCGCGGCCTCAACGTAGATACGCAGGTGAATCAGAGCTTCCACCAGGGCGTTGACCCGGTTGGAGAAGGCGCCCTGCAGTGACTGGAAGGCACTCTTGGCCGCTTCCTCACTGCTGGCATCAATCAGATCGGCAATGGCTTCGGCCTGGGCCAGATCCAGTTTGTCATTCATGAAGGCACGCTCGGAGAATTCGCCCGGGCGAGCCGGGCGCACGCCCTCGATTTGCAGGATGCGTTTGATCAGCATGTCCATCAGAACCGGACCGCCATGACCCTGCAGTTCAAGAACGTCTTCGCCGGTGAAGGAGTTCGGGTTCGGGAAGAACAGGGCAATCCCCTGATCGAGTGCCGTGCCTTCTTCTGCCCGGAAAGGCAGGTATTCTGCGTAGCGTGGTTTGAGCGTGCGTCCGGTGACGGCTTCGGCCACCTGGCCGGCCAGCGGACCGGAAACGCGGATAATGCCGACTCCGCCACGACCGGGAGGTGTGGCCTGAGCAACAATAGTGTCCGTAGTCTGTGTCATCATGATTGCTTCGTAATTTGGCGTGGGCGCCATTGTAATCAGTGTTTACAGGATAGCCAACTCCGGGAGCCGGCGATGGCGCTGGAAACAAAAAGGCGGCCATTTCCGGCCGCCTTGTCATCTTCTTGTGAGATCAGGCTTACTTGCTGTGCAGGCCTTTCTTCTCCAGTTGCTTGAAGATGATGGACTGCTGAGTCAGCGTCACGATGTTCGACACCAGCCAGTACAGGACCAGACCGGATGGGAAGAACAGGAAGAAACCGGTGAACAGCACAGGCATGAAAGTCATGATCTTCTGCTGCATCGGGTCGGTCACTGTGCTTGGGCTCATCTTCTGGATCAGGAACATGGTCACACCCATCAGAATCGGCAGTACATAGTACGGGTCTTGTGCCGACAGGTCGTGGATCCAGCCGAAGAAAGGTGCGTGACGCAGTTCGACCGATTCCATCAGAGCCCAGTACAGAGCAATGAAAATCGGCATCTGCAGCAGCAGCGGCAGACAGCCACCCAGCGGGTTCACTTTCTCTTTCTTGTACAGCTCCATCATTTCCTGGCTCATGCGCTGACGGTCATCGCCGAAACGCTCACGCATTGCCTGCAGTTTTGGCTGCAGCATGCGCATCTTCGCCATGGAGGTATACTGCGCTTTGGTAAACGGATACAGGCCGCCACGCACAATGATCGTCAGGATGATGATCGCGATACCCCAGTTCCCGACAAAGCTTTGGATCCAGGACAGGAACTTATGCAGCGGGCTGGCGATGAACCACAGCCAGCCGTAGTCAGCGGTCAGGTTCAGGTTGTCGGCCGTTGCTTCCATCTTGTCCTGCAGTTTCGGACCAACCCACAGTTTTGCTGAGGTGGTCAGGCCGCTGTCTGGTGCTACGATTTCAGTTGGCATACGCACGCCAATGTAGCCCTGGCCCTGGCTGGTACGGGAGAACAGGTTATGGCTTGGGGTTTGCACACTCTTATCTGCAGGGACGGCAATCGGTGTTGGAATCCAGGCAGAGACGAAGTAGTGCTGCATCATCGCAGCCCAGCCTTGATACATGGACAGGTTCAGGTTCTTGTCTGCCATGTCGTCAAAGCTGTACTTTTTGTACTTCTCATCGTCAGCAGAGTAGGCGCCGCCACGGTAGGTCGGCATGGTCAGGCTGCCGCCGTCATCCATCAGAGTCTGTTTCAGCTGGGCGTACATTTGTACAGTGGCCGGCTTTTCAGACTTGTTGTTGATGGTATAAGACACTTCCAGCGCATAGCTGTCACGGTGCAGCGTGAACGTCTTGATATATTCAATGCCGTCTTTGCTGTAAGTCAGCGGGACGCGCAGTTCATCCTGGCCATCGGCCAGTACGTAATCTTTGGCTTCTGCGTTCAGCTGGGCACGGCCGGCAGTTGAGTCGATGCCGTTGGCACCAATCAGACCGGACTGAGCAATAAACTGATGTGCGGGCTCGTTTTTCAGCAGCACGAACGGATCGCTGGAATCCAGCTCATTGTCGTAAGCCAGCAGTTTGGCTTCAATAATATCACCACCCAGGGTATCAACAGTCAGATCCAGCACATCGGTGCGGATGTGGATCAGCTTGTCGGAACTGCTTGGCCCCGGAATCGTCGCGCTGTCACCGGAATGTGACGGCACATCGCCCTGGGTCGTCGCGCTTTGCGCAGCTGTCTGGTTCTGAGGTTGCGGGCTGTTGTCTGCATTCCACTGCTGGAACAGCAGGAAAGACACAAACAGCAGGGCAATTAACAGAATATTGCGTTGGGAATCCATCGTTAATGTTCTCTGTCGTTATCCTGGGTTGGCGGAACGGGGTCATAGCCACCGTTGTTCAAAGGGTGACATCTTAATAGACGTTTCGCCGCGAACCAACAACCTTTTATTGCTCCATGGGTTTTTACCGCTTCGATCGCGTATTGAGAGCAGGTGGGGGTGAAACGACAACGTGGCCCGATCAGCGGGCTGATTGCCAGTTGGTAAAAGCGGACTAGTCCGACGACTAGCCACGCGATGGGCGAGACAGGCGATGCCATAGCTTATCCAGCAGTTTACACAGGTCGGCGTTGCTCATTTCACTGGCACTTTTTTTGGCGATCACGACAAAATCTTTCGCAGGCAGATCGTGTTGCTTGAGACGGAAACGTTCCCGAACCAGGCGTTTAAAGCGATTGCGGCCGACTGCGGTTTTGATTTGTTTTTTAGGGACTGCCAGACCGAGCCGTGGTTGGTTCAGGTCGTTATTGCGGGCCAGAATGGTTAAGTGAGGGGAGCCAGCACTGTGAGCTTGCTGGAAGACATGTTTATAATCTTCGGGAGTTAACAGACGTAACTCCCGAGAAAAAGCGAACTTACTCAAAATAATCGCAATGATTACTTAGACAGACGCTTACGGCCTTTGGCGCGACGTGCATTGATTACAGCGCGACCGTTCTTAGTTGCCATGCGAGCACGGAAGCCGTGAGTACGCTTGCGCTTTAGAACTGAAGGTTGAAAAGTGCGTTTCATGGTTTTACCTTAAAATTACTGATCAGTTTTAAGTTTTTGTGTTTCCGGTTACCCGGCAGGGCTCAAAAAGAAACCCATTACGTCCACAAAGAGGCGGAATTGTAATCACTGACCCGCTTCGAGTCAATCATTCCCCTCTTTCCGGCGATGGTTTTTGCGCCGTTTTCGTCCGAGAAACCCGGGCGCTGAATTATACGTTTTGTTTTGCTGAGTGCAAGGATCCTTAGCGGATCCCCACCTGACGCAGGAATTTTTGCAACCGTGGATCTTTGGCGTTGCTGAAGATCTCCTGCGGAGATCCCTGTTCCACGAACTCGCCGTCGGCCATAAAGATCACCCGATCGGCCACTTCGCGGGCAAACTGCATTTCATGCGTGACCACCAGCATGGTCTGGTTGCGGGTTGCCAGCATTTTCATCAGGTTCAGTACTTCACCGACCCATTCCGGATCCAGTGCAGACGTCGGCTCATCAAACAGCAGCAGTTCGGCTTCCAGCGCCATCGCGCGGCCGATACCGACCCGCTGTTGCTGACCGCCGGACAGGGCGGTCGGGTAGCTGTCGCCTTTGTCGCCCAGCCCGATATCGTCGAGGATTTGCTGGGCTCTGTCGTAGGCGGCTTGCTTTTTCCACCCTTTCACGGTGATCAGGCCTTCGGCAATGTTCTGACGGGCCGTCATATGGGCAAACAGGGCGTAGTTCTGAAAGACGAAGCCGGTTTTGCGCCGAATTGACAGGATCTCTTTGGGAGTGGCCACCGGTGTATCCACGTGGATCTTGTCAATGGTCAGATGGCCGCTGTTCGCGGTTTCCAGGAAATTAATGCAGCGCAGCAGGGTAGACTTGCCGGTGCCGGACGGGCCGATGATCACCACAATCTCACCCTGGTCAATCTGAAGGTCAATACCGGAGAAAATGGTATTGTCACCGAAGCGTTTGCTGAAGTTATGCAACTGAATCATCGTACATACGCCCTGTTAAGTTTCACTTCCGCCCAGTTCTGAATCCGGGTCAGTACCACCACAATGCCCCAGTAAATCAGGGCGACGGCCAGGAAGGCTTCGAAGAACTTGAAGCTGGAAGACGCTTCCATCTGCGCTTTGGCCATGATTTCGGCCACACCCAGGGTAAACGCCAGTGAGGTGGATTTGATCATGTCGATAAAGTAGTTCATCAGGGACGGCAGCGCGACGCGAGTCGCCTGCGGCAGGATGATGCGGCGCATGGCCTGCATTTCCGTCATCCCGATCGACAGACTGGCCTCACGCTGGCTGTTGTCGACGCCGATAATGGCAGCCCGGATACTTTCGGCCATGTAGGCGGCAAAGTGCAGACTCAGGCCGATGACGGCGGCACTGAAGGCGTCCAGCCCGACCAGAGCCGGAAAGACCTGAGGCAGGCCGTAGTACAGCAGAAAGAGCTGAACCAGCAGCGGGGTGCCGCGGAAGAAGCTGATGTAAACCTGGCTGATCTGATCCAGCACCGGTAAACGGTAAACCCGCACCAAAGCCAGCGTTACCGCGATTACCAGTGCAAAGACCAGTCCCCAGACCGCCATGCCCATGGTTGTGCCCAGGTATTTGAGCAGAATCGGCATGAGCGACAGCATGTAATCAAAATCGAAGCCCATATGGATGCGTGTTCCGTGGAGTTAAAGAATAAAAGTGACAAGACCCACCACAAGGGTGAGTCTTGATATTACTTATTAGTATAAGGATGGTGACCTGAAATGACAGGATTCATTCCGGCCCGTTAGCGGGTAATGTCAGCATCGAACCATTTTTGTGAGATTTCGGTCAGTGTGCCGTCTTCGCGCATCGCGTTCAGGGCTTTGTTGACCTCATCACGCAGCTTCTGGCCTCTGTCGTTGTTCAGGAACGGCCAGGCATTCTCAATGCGCTCAAAGGTCGAGCCGGCCAGTTGCAGCGGCAGACCGGCTTTTTTGATCAGCTCAACAGAAGACAGGCGATCCATCACGAAGGCGTCGGTCCGGCCCAGCGCAACGTCGTGCTCGATGCCGGTTTCGTAGGTTTTGATGTTGATCTGCTCTGCATTGTCCAGGCCACGCAGCAGCTGCTCGTAGTTGGAGCCCAGATTCACGCCGACGGTTTTACCGCTCAGATCGTCCGTGCCTTGAATGCTGTCGTTTCCTTTACGGACCACCAGCTGCGCGCCGTCAATCACGTAAGGGTCGCTGAACAGGTATTTGGCTTTACGTTCGTCGGTGATGGTGATCTGATTCGAGATGGTATCGATGCGGCCGGTTTCCAGCAGGCCGAACAGCCCGGAGAAGTTCGCCGTCACGAATTCCACTTTATAATCATTACGTTTACCGATTTCATTCCAGACATCGACCTCGAAACCCTGCAGCTGGTCCTGCTTCACGAAAGTGAACGGGAAGTAGCGGCCAGACATGCCAACTTTCACGTCGGTAGCGGCAAATGCTGTCTGGCTGACGGTCAGGCCCAGTGCCAGTGCGGTAAAGGAAGCTTTTACCCAGTTTTTCATCTGTCTACTCCTAAGATGATGTTGTTTTTGTAGGGCGGTTTTTATCATCCTACTTGTCAATAAGAACAATGCTTAAATAACCAAAAGTTATTTCTAATAACTATAGAGTCAGTTTTTTGGGGCGTTGAGAAAAGATTGTGCCGTTCATCCCCAGGATCCTGCACAATGTGTAAACAACTGTGGGTAAGGGTAGGCTAAACTGTGGTGATCTGAGCCATCATTGTGGGATCCGTGTGAATAACTTAGATCTTATTCACTGGATCTGGGATCTCTTTGCTGGAGATCCGCGGCCAGCAGGTATAAAATTGCGTCCCTTTTCGTTTTTTGGTTATTCAGTGTGGAGTCGAACTTGTCATCTTCGCTTTGGCTGCAGTGCCTTCAACGCCTTCAGGAAGAACTCCCTGCCACGGAATTCAGCATGTGGGTTCGTCCGCTACAGGCCGAGTTAAACGACAACACCTTGACCTTGTTCGCCCCTAACCGTTTTGTTCTGGACTGGGTGCGGGACAAGTACCTCAACAGTATCAATCGTCTGCTGAATGAATTCTGCGGGGCGGATGCCCCGATGCTGCGATTTGAAGTCGGGAGTAAGCCGGTGACAGTGCCGCCTCCCCAACCCATCGCTGCCGTGGCCGCGGTGGCTGCAGACGACAGAATCGATCCGCCGTCACCGACCTGGGAACCGGCACCTTCTCCGGTGCAGCCGGAGTCTGCCAAAGGCTACCGCTCGAATGTGAATCCGAAGCACAACTTCAACAACTTCGTTGAAGGTAAGTCGAACCAGCTGGGTTTGGCGGCTTGTCGTCAGGTTGCGGATAACCCGGGCGCTGCTTACAACCCGCTCTTCTTATACGGCGGAACGGGTCTGGGTAAAACGCACTTGCTGCATGCGGTGGGCAATGCGATTGCAGACCGTAAGCCGAACGCCAAAGTGGTGTACATGCACTCCGAGCGGTTTGTGCAGGACATGGTTAAAGCGCTCCAGAACAACGCGATTGAAGAGTTCAAACGCTACTACCGCAGTGTCGATGCGCTGCTGATCGATGATATTCAGTTTTTTGCCAATAAAGAGCGTTCACAGGAAGAGTTCTTCCATACTTTTAATGCGCTGCTGGAAGGCAACCAGCAAATTATTCTGACCTCCGACCGCTACCCGAGGGAAATCAGCGGGGTGGAAGACCGCCTCAAATCCCGGTTTGGCTGGGGTCTGACGGTTGCGATTGAACCGCCCGAACTTGAAACCCGGGTGGCGATCCTGATGAAAAAAGCCGAGGACCACCATATTCGTCTGGCTGACGAAGTGGCCTTCTTTATTGCCAAGCGTCTGCGCTCGAATGTGCGGGAGCTGGAAGGGGCGCTGAACCGGGTGATTGCCAACGCGAACTTTACCGGTCGGGCGATCACCATCGACTTTGTCCGCGAAGCGCTGCGAGATCTGCTGGCGCTGCAGGAAAAGCTGGTGACGATTGATAACATTCAGAAGACCGTGGCTGAGTACTACAAAATCAAGATGGCGGATATGCTGTCCAAGCGCCGGTCACGTTCCGTTGCCCGTCCGCGCCAGATGGCGATGGCACTGGCCAAGGAGCTGACCAACCACAGTCTGCCGGAAATCGGCGATGCTTTTGGTGGCCGCGACCATACTACAGTGCTGCACGCCTGCCGGAAAATTGAGCAGCTGCGTGAAGAAAGCCACGATATTAAAGAAGATTACTCCAACCTGATCAGGACACTGTCGTCGTAATATGAAATTTACCGTTGAACGTGAACATCTCATTAAACCGCTGCAACAGGTCAACGGGGCACTGGGCGGCCGTCCGTCGCTGCCGATTCTCGGTAACCTGCTGCTGAAGGTTGAAGCCGGCAGCCTGTCCCTGACGGCCACCGATCTGGAAGTGGAGCTGGTGGCGAAACTGGCGCTGGATGGTGAGTGGGAACCCGGTGCAGTGACCGTGCCGGCCCGGAAGTTTCTGGATATCTGCCGCGGCCTGCCTGACAGCGCTCAGCTGAAGATTGAGCTGCAGGGCGACCGGCTGCTGCTGCGTTCCGGCCGGAGCCGTTACTCACTGACCACCTTGCCGGCCAATGATTTCCCGAATATTGAAGACTGGCAGAGTGAAGTGGAACTGCATCTGGCTCAGGGTCAGGTCCGTCAGCTGATCGAAAGTACCCAGTTCTCAATGGCTCATCAGGATGTCCGTTACTATCTGAACGGCATGCTGCTGGAAACCGACGGGAAACAGCTGCGCTCTGTGGCGACCGACGGTCACCGGATGGCGGTGTGCACCGTCGATACCGAAGGCGAGCTGCCAGGTAAACAGATCATCCTGCCGCGTAAAGGGGTGATGGAGCTCGTGCGTTTGCTCGACAGTCCGGATGCTGAAGTCGTGCTTCAGATCGGTGAGTCGAACCTGCGTGCCGTGGTCAACAATTTCATTTTCACTTCCAAGCTGGTGGATGGCCGTTTTCCGGACTATCGCCGGGTATTGCCGCAAAACAGCAGCAAGATCCTGCAGGCGGGCTGTGATGAACTGCGTCAGGCGTTTTCGCGGGCGGCCATTTTGTCGAACGAGAAATTCCGCGGTGTACGGGTGAATCTGGCCGACAACGAAATGCGCATCACCGCCAACAACCCGGAACAGGAAGAAGCGGAAGAAGTGCTGGATGTGAATTACCAGGGCGGTGAGCTGGAGATTGGCTTCAACGTCAGTTATATCCTGGATGTACTCAATACCCTGAAGTGCGATCAGGTCCGGATTTCGATGTCCGATGCCACCGCCAGTACGCTGATTGAAGATGTGGCGGACAGTGACGCCCTGTACGTGGTGATGCCAATCCGGCTGTAACCATGGCGCTGACGCGATTTATTGTCAAAGACTTCCGAAATCTGGAAGCCTGTGATCTCACCTTGTCTGATGGCTTTAACTTTCTGGTCGGTGCCAATGGCAGCGGTAAAACCAGTTTGCTGGAAGCCATTTATTTCCTTGGCCACGGCCGTTCCTTTCGCAGCCACCTGACCAGCCGGATTATCCGTCATGGTCAGGATGAGCTGGTATTACACGGCCGGGTACAGACGGAAAGTGATCTGGAGCGGCCGCTGGGCATCCAGAAGCAGCGCGACGGGACGACACAGGTTAAAATAGCCGGCCAGACAGGCCAGAAAGTTGCACAACTGGCACAGATTCTGCCACTGCAATTGATCACGCCGGAAGGGTTCGAACTGATGGTTGGCGGGCCGAAATTCCGCCGTGCCTTCATCGACTGGGGCGTGTTCCACGTGGAACCCCGTTTTTATCAGGCCTGGAGCCGGGTAAAACGGCTGACCAAACAGCGGAATGCGCTGCTGAAAACCGCACGCAGCTACCGCGAACTCAGCTACTGGGATCAGGAACTGGCGCAGCTGGCCGAAATGATTGACGGCTGGCGCAGTGACTATGTGACGGCACTGCGGGCGCAGACTTCGGCTTTTTGTGCCGACTTTCTGCCGGAATATGAGATTCAGCTCGGATACTACCGCGGCTGGGAAAAATCGACTCCTTACGGAGAACTTCTGGCAGCCAGCTTTGAGCGTGATGTGCAGCTGGGGTATACCGTCAGCGGACCGCACAAAGCCGATCTCCGGCTGAAGGTGGCGGCAATGCCGGTCGATGATGTGCTGTCCCGGGGGCAGCTGAAGCTGCTGATGTGTGCCCTCAGGCTGGCACAGGGTCAGCAGTTACGACAGGCCACAGGCAAACAATGTCTTTACCTGATCGATGATTTTGCTTCCGAGCTCGACAGTGGCAAGCGGGCTTTGCTGGCCAAAGGATTACGCGATACGCAGGCTCAGGTGGTCATCAGTGCCATCAGCGAGGAACAGCTGGGCGACATGAAGGACGAAAAGGGCAAGATGTTTCATGTCGAACAGGGTAAAATAACCGCAGGATAAATAAAGCGAGAGTAACTCAATGTCCAACAATTACGATTCATCAAGTATCAAGGTATTAAAGGGTCTTGATGCGGTACGTAAGCGTCCGGGGATGTACATCGGCGATACGGATGACGGTACAGGTTTGCACCACATGGTTTTTGAGGTCGTCGATAACTCTATCGATGAAGCTCTTGCTGGTCACTGTGAAGATATCGTGGTGACGATCCACGAAGATGGTTCGGTTTCAGTCAGCGATGACGGTCGGGGGATCCCGACAGACATGCACCCGGAAGAAGGGGTGTCTGCGGCGGAAGTGATCATGACCGTCCTGCATGCCGGCGGTAAGTTTGACGATAACTCCTACAAAGTTTCCGGGGGTCTGCACGGCGTGGGTGTTTCTGTGGTCAACGCCCTGTCTGACAAACTGGAGCTGACAATTCATCGCCACGGCCATGTTCACCAGCAGGTTTACCATCTGGGTGAACCTCAGGCACCACTGGGTGTGATTGGTGATTCGGATCGGACCGGTACCCGGATCCGTTTCTGGCCGAGTGACACCATTTTTACTGACACCACCTTCCATTATGAGATTCTGGCCAAGCGACTGCGCGAACTGTCGTTCCTGAACTCAGGTGTGTCAATTAAGCTGATTGATGAGCGCGACAACAAGCAGGACCACTTCATGTATGAAGGCGGGATCCGCGCGTTCGTTGAGCACCTGAACCGGAACAAGACCCCGATCCATCCGAAAGCGTTTCACTTTGCGTTTGAACGCGAAGACGGAATTTCCGTTGAAGTGGCGATGCAGTGGAACGACAGCTTCCAGGAAAACATTTACTGTTTTACCAACAACATTCCGCAGCGCGATGGCGGTACGCACCTGGCTGGTTTCCGTGCGGCACTGACCCGGACCCTGAATAACTTCATGGATGCGGAAGGCTATTCCAAGAAAGCTAAAGTTGCGACGTCGGGCGATGATGCCCGTGAAGGTCTGACGGCTGTGGTTTCCGTGAAGGTGCCGGATCCGAAATTCTCCAGCCAGACCAAAGACAAGCTGGTTTCCAGTGAAGTGAAACCTGCCGTTGAGTCGGCGATGGGCGAGAAGCTGAGTGAGTTCCTGTTGGAAAACCCGAGCGACGCCAAGATTGTCTGTACCAAAATCATTGATGCATCCCGTGCCCGTGAAGCGGCCCGTCGTGCCCGTGAAATGACTCGCCGTAAAGGCGCGCTGGATCTGGCAGGTCTGCCGGGCAAGCTGGCGGACTGTCAGGAAAAAGACCCGGCACTGTCTGAACTCTACATTGTGGAGGGTGACTCGGCCGGTGGTTCCGCCAAGCAAGGCCGAAACCGTAAGAATCAGGCTATCCTGCCGCTGAAAGGTAAGATCCTGAACGTTGAGAAAGCCCGTTTCGACAAAATGCTGTCGTCTCAGGAAGTCGCAACGCTGATCACTGCGATGGGTTGCGGGATTGGCCGTGATGAATACAACCCGGATAAACTGCGCTATCACAGCATCATCATCATGACCGATGCCGACGTCGATGGTTCGCACATCCGTACGCTGCTGCTGACGTTCTTCTACCGTCAGATGCCGGAGCTGATTGAGCGTGGTCATATCTATATTGCTCAGCCGCCTCTGTACAAAGTGAAGAAAGGCAAACAGGAGCAGTACATCAAAGATGATGAGGACATGAACCAGTTCCAGATTGCGCTGGCGCTGGAAAATGCCTCACTGTTTACCAGTGACAGCACTCCGGCGATTACCGGTCTGGCGCTAGAAAACCTGGTGAAGCAGTACAATGGTGTCGTGAAACTGATCGAGCGGATGAGCCGTCGTTATCCGACGCTGCTGCTGAACGAGCTGACTTACCAGCCGCGTCTGGGCGAAGCGCAACTGTCTGATCAGGCACAGGTGGAAGCCTGGGCGAAAGGTGTGGTCGATGCACTGAATGCCAAGCAATCAGGTGAGAGTCATTACGGTTACGAGCTGTTCCAGGACAGCGAGCATGATGCCTGGTTGCCGAAGATTGTTGTGCGCACCCATGGTGTCGATTACCAGTATCCGCTGAGCTACGATCTGCTGCACTCGAAAGAGTACGCGAAGCTGGCGGATCTGTCGGAAGCCTTGTGTGATTTGCTGGAAGAATCTGCGTATATCCAGCGTGGTGAGCGCAAGCAGCCGGTATCCAGCTTCAAGGATGCACTGGATTGGCTGATCAAAGAATCGACCCGTGGTCTGAGCCGCCAGCGTTATAAAGGACTGGGTGAGATGAACCCGGATCAGCTGTGGGAAACCACCATGGATCCGGAATCACGCCGGATGATGCAGGTTACGATCAATGATGCGGTGGCAGCGGATGAGCTGTTTACCACCCTGATGGGTGATCATGTAGAACCGCGTCGTCAGTTCATTGAAGAAAATGCCCTGAACGCAAATCTGGATGTGTAATTTTTCCCGGTAACGGAACACCAAACGCCGCTCAATGAGCGGCGTTTTTTTATCGCTTCTGTTAAGGGAGTTGGCGCAGTGATTGCGTCATACTCTGGTTTGGCCGAGGTGTCAGAGTTTGACCAATGCACGTTCGACAATGAATTTTGCATCGACAGCCGGGGGCAACGTCCCGAACTGGTGAGATGGTTGATTGGAAAGACGTGCCAGTGCAAAGGCTTCGGCAATCTGTGGTTCGCCATAGGTGAAGAGGGTGGCGGCCTGCCAGATCACAGCGAGTTGCTCCATCAGTCTTCTTGCCCGCACTTCAATATCCTGCGGGTCGGTGAACTCAGCCTTCAGTGCGGCCAGTTTTTGATCATAAAGCGGGTGCTTTCCTTTAGCTTTTTCGAATTCACTAAATAATGTATTGAAGGTTTCCGGCTCACGACGCAGGACGCGCAGCAGGTCGAGACACTGCACATTGCCTGAACCCTCCCAGATCGAGTTGACTGGCGCTTCCCGGTACAGGCGGCTGGCAATATTCTCTTCGACGTAACCCACACCGCCAATACATTCCATTGCCTCAGCCGTCTGCTGAATGGCGCGTTTACAGATCCAGTATTTTCCGATGGCCGTTGCACTGCGGATCAGCGCCGCTTGCTGGTGGTCTTCGTGATGATCCAGTGCATGAGCGATTCGCATCGTAATGGCCAGTGCGGCTTCGGCTTCCAGCGCCAGATCGGCCAGCACATTGATCATCAGCGGCTGGTCATGGAGATTTTTGCCGAAAACGCTGCGCCCCGACGTATGCCAGATGGCTTCTTTTACCGCTTGGGCCATCAGGGCACTGGAACCAATCATGCAGTCATAGCGGGTCAGGGCGACCATGTCGATGATGGTGCGGATCCCCCGGCCTTCTTCGCCCAGAAGCCAGCCGTGGGCACCATAAAATTCAATCTCAGAACTGGCATTGGAGCGGTTGCCCAGTTTGTTTTTCAGACGCTGAATATGGATTGGATTTTTGCTGCCGTCTTCCCGCCAGCGGGGAACCAGAAAACAAGAGAGTTGCTCGCCGGTTTTGGCCAGCACCAGGAACGCATCGCACATCGGTGCCGAGCAGAACCATTTATGGCCAAGCAGGCTGTATTGCTGGCCCGGTCCGGGTTCCTCGATGGGGACGGCGATCGTGCTGTTGGCCCGGACATCGGAGCCCCCTTGTTTTTCTGTCATGGCCATGCCGATGGTGGCCCCGTCTTTTTCGAAGTAGGGTTTGTTGCTGCCATCGTATTTGGCCGCGAAAATTTTCGGAAGCCACTTGTCGGCGACATCGGGCTGGTGTCTGAGGGCAGGCACAGCGGCAAACGTCATGGTCAGCGGGCAACCTGAGCCGGGATCGGCCTGATTGTGAAGAAATGCCATCGCCGCACGGGCAACATGGGCGCCGGGTTGTGGTCGGGTCCATGGCAGACTGGTGTGCCCGGCTTTGACGGCATGCGCCATCAGCTGATGATAGGCCGGATGGTAGTCGACTTGATCGATACGTTCACCAAAGCGGTTGTGAGACTGAAACTCTGGCAGATGTCGATTGGCGAGGAAACCTGCTTCCAGAAGTTCATGGCCAATATGCTGGCCAAAGTCTGACAGCAGGTCATTGGCCCACTGGCCGGAGAACTGGGTGACCCAGTAGTTCAGCACAGCATCAGTTTCAAAGGCATTGTAGTTCTCCAGCGGTGCAGGCTGGTTGCAGACAACATGGGTGTCCAGATTGAATGGTGCGGTCGGCTTATCAGTCATGGTTTTCTCCCTTGTGTCATGATTGCGGCCGTTAATTGTGATGCCGGGCAGTTACATTGCATTAACAACAGACTTTAACTGGCTTAAGATATTTTTCTATCGCTGCCCATGCCAATTTGTTGTTCAATCGCGCAAAGCAGCTGCCAGAGAACGGAACCGGGCGTGAGCCCCAACAGTTAGGTGGAGTGGGCATCAATGGAAGGCTATTACTCAACGCTCAGCAGCTGGATGATCCCCATGACCCGGGCGATGCAGCATCAGGGACTGGATATTGAAAAGGCACTGTCGGCGTGCGAGCTCGATCTCCGACAGTTGCAACATCAGGACGTCCGGGTGCCAATCCGAAAGTTATCTGCATTGATTGATTACTGTAATCAGCACTTTCCGGCACAGGATTTTACCGTTCAGATGGCCCGTTTTTTCCATCCTGGCGTATTTCATATTCTGGGGTATGCCATGATGTCGGCTGATACGCTGGAAGATGCACTGTTACAGCTGGTGGAATATAACAGTGTGGTGTGCGATATCAGTGACCTGCGCCTGGTTGAAACCGATGATTTGCTGATACTTGATGTCAGTCTGCGGACTGCGGGGGAAGATCCGCAATGGTTATTACGGCCGCAAGAGCTGGAGGCGTTTCTCGCGATGGTGGTAAGTTTTGCGCGGGATGTTGTGGCCGCTGAATACAGACCGGCTTCTGTAGCGTTTCAGAATTTGTCGCCGTCGCAAGGGGCAGGGTATCTCAATGAATTCTTCCGTTGTCCGGTTTTGTTTGATCAGCCACGGAACCATCTTGCTTTCGACAAGCGAAGTGCCAGACAGAAACTGCTCACCGGGAATGCCGTTATCCGGCAGGGGCACGAAAAAATTCTCAATGAGTTCCTGGCGCGCATTGATCGCCATGACCTGATTCATCAGGTGAAATGTAAAATTCTCGAGCGCTTGTCGTTGGGTACTCCGGCTCAGCGTGATGTGGCTGAAGCGCTGGGGATGAGTCTGCGTAATTTGCAGCGGAAACTCAGCGAACTGGGTACCTGTTATAAAACCCTCCTGGAAAACAGCCGAAAGCGTCTGGCTTTGCATTATGTGCAGCGTCAGGATCTGGCATTGGGTGAGATCAGCTATCTGGTTGGCTTTGCCAGCGAATCGAATTTCCATCGCGCATTCAAGCGCTGGACCGGCAAGTCCCCCGGACAATACCGACGGAGTCTGCAAGGGCAGGAGTGATGATCCGGAGTATTCGGAATCACAAGCCTTATGGAAAGTTTTGGAGACGCTGAAATTTTTTTTGTTGTCCCCTTGATTGTTATTTTTCCGGCCTTATATCTATCTGTGAAGCAGGAGGTGCCATAAGCATGGGCCTTCAATGGTTTGTCCAAGAGGAAAACCCGCTTCAGTTTTTTTCACCGTAATGGTATTGCTTCACAGAAGGATAATGATTATGCGTACCTTAGATTTTTCTCCCTTGTACCGTTCTGCCATTGGTTTTGACCGTCTGTTCAATCAGATGGAACAGAATCTGAATAACAGTAATGGCGGATATCCTCCGTACAACATTGAACAGCAAGATGAAAATCATTACCGCATTACAATGGCGGTTGCTGGTTTTGCCGAAGAGCAGATGGAAATCAGTCAGCATCAGAATCGATTGATTGTGACAGGAAAGCGTGCAGATGCCAGTGCAGATGAAAAGCGTCATTACCTGTATCAGGGCATTGCTGAGCGAGATTTCGAACGTAAGTTCCAGCTGGCCGATCATGTGAAAGTGATTGGTGCTGCCATGGAAAATGGACTGCTGCATATTGAACTGGAGCGTGAAGTTCCGGAAGAAGAGAAACCGCGCAAGATTGCAATCAATGGACAGCGCCTGATTGGCAGTGATGAGACTGTGGTCAGCGACAACATTTAAGTGATTGTTTCAGTGTGTATGGAAGGTCAGCCTTAGGGCTGGCCTTTTTTATTGGCGCTGAACAGGGATATTCAAATGAAATGTTTCACGTGAAACATCAAGATGGAACAGGACATCACGCTGTGTTGTTCGCTTGGTTGGTTTCACGTGAAACACTGCGGCTGAGTTTGTGGCTATAAAGACTAATCTTGCAGGGGCAATTGGGGATTTCACGGATAGGAAAACATCATCATGGATAGCAAGACACTGCCAGCGCAAAAGACGGCCAGAACACGAATCGACTTATCGTCGGATCACGTGTGTTTCAGCAGATGTCGCCAGAGGGGAATTGTCTTCAGTGAAGCGGATGAACAACATGAAGCATTCATCTTTGCTCTGAAGAAGGCTGCTGAGCGGAATGCTGTGACGCGTGTATTTGGTTGGGATGACGACTTGCAGTACAGGTTGCATCAGGCGGAGTGGCAAGCCTGTAAACCCAATTTAATGCTGTTCGAAGGCAAAGTGATCGGCAGTGTGCTGCTGGAAAGTATTGCAGTCGTTTCTGAGGATGGTAAAACCGTCGAACGTTTTTTGCATTTGAGCCGTTTCTTTTTGATGCCTGAATGGCAGGGAAGTGGAATTGGCAGTGCGGTCCTGGCCGGTATCACAATGCTGGCCGATCGATTCAAGCTGGACTGCCATCTTCAGTACTTGCAGGGGAATCCGGTCGCGGCACTGTACCATCGCTTTGGTTTTAGGGTGCTTGCTCAGGACAGCCAGTTTGTCACCATGACTCGTCCGCCTGTGTACGCCAGTGAAAGATTTGCAGCCTTTGAAAATATGATGGGCTGAGGTTTCAGAAATAGGGCACTGTGAGAACCAAATAAAAAACAGGGCGGAGATTGGCCCTGTTTTCGTCTGAACGTTTAGCCGCGCTGATGCTGTTTAAGCTTCTTGGTAAGCCTTTGCAACTTCTTCAGCAATGATGCGAATGCCTCGTTGCATCTTTTCATCTTCCTGAACATAGTTCATGCGCAGACATTCGTGGCCATGGCTCCAGTCTTCTTCCAGTCCGATAAAGAAGTACTCTCCGGGGACGATTAAGACTCCGCGGGCTTTCAAGCGTGAGTAGAGTTCCATGGTGGTTATCGGCAAATCTTTCAGCCACAGCCACAGGAACATGGCTCCTTCAGGTTTATGGACCCGGAAGCGTGGATCCGGGATCGCTTCCTGCAGCCATTTTACTGCTTGCTGAGATTTGGCCTGATAGAAAGGTTTGATGACGTCTTCACTCAGTCGTAATAAGTCTCCGCGTTCAATCATCTTATTGGCAATCGCCGGGCCGACACTCCCTGGCGCCAGACTAAGGACACCATTCATATTGGCAAGCGCTGTGGTAATTTCTTCACTGGCGATGACAATGCCGCAACGCACGCCCGGCAAACCGAGTTTCGACAGGCTCATACACAGAATCGTGTTGTGGTTCCAGAAAGGAGTCACGTCTTCAAAGATGATATCCGGGAAGGGCATACCATACGCATTGTCGATGATCAGTGGAATGCCATGTTGCTGGGCCAGCTGATCCAGATGGCGGATTTCTTCGTCTGTCAGCACATTCCCGGTTGGGTTAGTTGGCCGGGAAGCGCAAATTGCACCGACGTTGTCATCGACTTTCAGCGCTTTAAAGTCGACGTTGTATTTGAACAGTCCGTTATCGAGCAGGGTGATCTCCGGTTTATAGGAGATAAACATATCCGGGCTGACGCCGGCATCGGCATAACCGATGTACTCAGGGGCAAGCGGCAACAGGATTTTTTTGTGGCTGCCATCCGGGAAATCTCCGGCAAGCAGATTGAACAGACTGAAGAAAGCACTCTGGCTCCCGTTGGTCAGACTGATATTTCGGCTGCTGATTTCCCAGCCATAACGTTCACGCAGCAGGTCGGCAAGGGCATTGATAAAAGTATTCTTGCCTTGCGGGCCATCGTAGTTTGTCATGGCTGCCGCCAGTTCGCCACTTTCGTTCAGGTGATGGTTGAGCTGGGTAAAATAGTCTACCATCGCCGGAATTTGAGCCGGGTTACCACCGCCTAACATAATGGCGTCCGGGTTGCGCAGGCCATCATTCAAATCGTCCATTAATTGGGTAATGCCTGAGTAGCGGGCAAACTTGTTACCGAATGTAGAAAACTCCATCTTGCTTCGACCTCAGCGTGTGTCTTGTTTGTGATTATTTATTGTGGGTGAGTCAAACAACATACATCAATGATACGAACAGTGAAAGTGACTTTACCGACCCAAAATTCACGATGTCTTTCAGTTAGGTTTCACGTGAAACATCGAAGAAACCATCCCTGTTACCTCTAAGTTTAGATGAAGCACACTGTCTTGATTGCAGTGGCATTTGATGTTTCTCGGTTGCATCGCAAACTTTCGGGCAGGGCGTTCAGGACCTTGAATTTCCCTTGTGTTCTCTGGATCCTGTTGTAACCTTGTGATGCGTTGCCCGCGCCACCTGCTCGCGGAAAGGATTCAATCCAGGGTTAACAAAATTGCTGCCTTTGCAGCGGACAAGATTTTTTACCTTCTCTTCTGTCTGGCGGGCGCAGGAATCATTGAGAATGGTGAAATGATGCCTCTACAAAATTCTTTCTCGCTTAATCTGAGCGTTCTCAAATCTCAGGCCAAGCAACGACTTAAAGCTATCCGTCAAGGCAATGCCGAAGCGCTTCTTTCGATTCAGCGCCATCATCCCAAACCGCATTTACTCAGCTCCGAGACAATTCGTCTGTCTGATGTCCAACTCGGGATGGCGAGGGAATTTGGCCTTTCCAGTTGGAGCCGCCTGAAGCTGCATGTGGAATCGCTCGGAGAGCACAGACAATTGATTGAGCGGGGGAGTGAACCGCTGGATCGTGAAATGTGTACCCTTCATGTACGGTGTGGTCATGACATTCAACACAAACTCAGGGACGCTGGTTTTGCCGGGGATTTCCTGCCATTTATCGATCCGTATTGTATCGGTCCATTAACCTCAAGCGCTGAATTTGAGATGCGGCGTGCTGACTTTATTCAACGTACGTTATTGAGTGAGACGGGTGAGACCCGGTCGGTTGAGCTGTTGATGGCCGATACACAGTCGAAGCTGGATCAGATCCGCAACGAGCATTATCAGCGTTTGGTCTTCTGGGTTGAACATGACAATTATGATCAGCTCATGCTGGTTCGGCTGTTGGCATTTCTGGCCGATTTACCGTCTTCAACACGACGTCAGATTGAACTGATAGAAGTTGATCGCTTTCCGGGGCGAGAGCGGTTTATTGGTCTCGGACAGCTTCCAGCGGAAGGGCTGCGGTTACTCTGGCAACAACGCCAGAATCTCAGTCTGGCCAAGTTGCATCAGGCGCGTCAGATCTGGCAGGCGTTCTGTGCGTCGACGCCGCAGCCACTCGTGGCTTTGTTGCACGCTGCTCAGCTAGCCAGATTTCCGAATCTCAAGAACGTTATCATCAGACATTTGCAGGAGTTGCCGCACTGTGGTTCGGGTTTGAGTCTGACACAAATACTGGCGCTTAAGGTCTTGCAGCAGGCTGACAAGCCACTGGCTTTTCCGGATTTGTTTTCAGCTTATCAGGCAACGGAACCGCTGCCGTTTTTGGGTGACCTGATGTTCTGGGTACTGATCAAATCGCTGACTTTGGGAACCGCTCCGTTGATGATTGTTGAGTCTGATGAAAAATCAGAAAGCTGGTTCAATCAAAGGCTGGTAATGACAGATCAGGGCCGTCGCTGTCTGGCACAGCAGGTGAGAGCTGAGTTACCTGTGAGTTGGGTCGGCGGAATGGTGATTCGACCTGAACAATGCTGGTGCTGGGATCATCAGTCGCTGAATTCATTGCGTTTTATCGATGGCAGAAAGTAAGCGGGGACAGATTGGTTTGTGTTTCACGTGGAACAAAACTGTCGGAATGTTCATCTGTTGTTGCGGTTGAAATTGAGCGTGCTGGATAAATTCGGTCTGGTTGTCGTCATTCGCTGCAGAGTGCAGGGTAAGAGCCTGAAGGACAGGATTGATGAGCAATATAAGAAGGGCAAGAATGTTTCACGTGAAACATCGGATGCTGCACTGAATGTGACGGAACTTCAGTTCGAAAAAAGCCCGCGAGTGCGGGCTTTTAATGTCATGCTTGTTTCTCTGAAAACAAACTGCGTTTAGTTTTGCAGCAGAGAGATATCTGCAACTTTCAGGAACTCATTACGCAGTTGGTTCAGCATGGTCAGACGGTTCACTTTCAGTGCTTCGTCATCGGCCATGACCATCACGTTATCAAAGAAAGCATCCACAGTTTCACGCAGGGTTGCCAGCTCAGACAGGGCTTGCTGGTAGTCACCGGCTGCAAAAACAGGTGCCAGCTTCGCGGTTACAGATTCAACATCGTTCGCTAGTGCTTTTTCGGCGTCTTCGACCAGCAGGCTGCTGTCAATGGAGGCAGACAGCTGACCATCAAACTTCGCCAGAATGTTACCGACACGTTTGTTGGCTGCAGCCAGAGATTCAGCTGCATCCAGCGAACGGAAATGGCTGACGGCTTTCACGCGTTTGTCGAAGTCAGAAGGTGAGGTCGGGCGACGTGCCAGCACGGCCTGAATCACATCGACTGTGTGGCCTTCGTCCTGATACCAGGCGCGGAAACGGCCGAGCATGAAATCAATCACGTCAGCTTCAACATCGTGGTTTGTCAGCTTGTGACCAAACAGTTCTTTGGCTTTGCGGATCAGGTCAACCAGATCCAGCTGATATCCTTTCTCGACCATGATGCGCAGGGCACCCAGTGCTGCACGGCGAAGTGCGAACGGGTCGTTGGCACCTTTCGGATGCTGACCAATGCCGAAGATACCAACCAGGGTATCCATTTTATCGGCCAGTGCGACTGCCGCCGCAACGTCTGAACCTGGCAGCTCATCGCCGGCAAAGCGCGGCATGTACTGCTCGTTCAGGGCAACGGCAACATCTTCATGTTCGCCATCCAGACGTGCGTAGTGCATGCCCATGACACCCTGTGTATCGGTAAACTCGAAAACCATTGAGGTCATCAGGTCACACTTCGACAGCAGGCCAGCGCGCTCTGCGTGTTCAACGTTGGCACCAATCTGCTGGGCAATGTAGCCAGACATGGAAGTGATGCGGTCGGTTTTGTCACGCAGTGTGCCCAGTTGTTTCTGGAACAGGACGCTGTCCAGTTCGTGCAGACGGTCAACCAGCGGACGCTTGCGGTCGGTGTTGAAGAAGAACTCGGCGTCGGCCAGGCGAGGGCGGACCACCTTCTCGTTCCCTTCGATAATATGACGCGGTTCTTTCGATTCGATGTTGGAAACGAAGATGAACTTCGGCAGCAGTTTGCCGTTTGCGTCATAAACCGGGAAGTATTTCTGGTCACCTTTCATGGTGTAAACCAGCGCTTCGGCCGGAACATTCAGGAACTCTTCCTCGAACGATGCAGTCAGCACTACCGGCCACTCAACCAGCGAGGTGACTTCTTCAACCAGCTCGTCTTCCAGATCGGCGATACCGCCAACAGCAATGGCTGCTTCTTTGGCACCGGCAATGATATGCGCTTTACGGGTTTCGTAATCTGCAATGACCTTGCCGCGTTCTTCCAGAATAGCCGGGTACTGATCGGCATGCTCGATGCTGAATTCTGGCTCACCCATGAAGCGGTGACCACGAACTGTGCGCGCAGATTCCACACCCAGAATGGTGCCCGGGATCAGCTCGTCGTTCAGCAGCATGACCAGGGTTTTCACCGGACGGATAAACTGAGTTTCTTTATCGCCCCAGCGCATTGGTTTCGGAATCGGCAGTTTTGCCAGTGCAGCTGCAGCCAGCTCACATAGCAGTTCGGTTGCCGGCTTGCCTTTGACGGCTTCTTTGAACAGCAGCCATTCACCTTTGTCGGTTTTCAGACGTTCAGCCTGATCAACGGTAATGCCGTTCCCGCGTGCCCAGCCTTCAGCCGCTTTGGTTGGGTTTCCGTCTGCATCGAACGCAACGCTCACGGCCGGTCCGCGTTTCTCTACGACTTTGTCGGCCTGACCTTCAGCCAGCGCCGTCACTTTCAGAGCCAGACGGCGGGGAGCCGCAAACCATTCAATGTTCCCGAAGGCCAGTTCCGCTGCATTCAGTTCGGCAGCAAAGTTATCGGCGAACGCTTCCGCCAGCGTACGCAGAGCTTTTGGTGGCAGCTCTTCGGTACCCAGTTCAATCAGAAAATTCTTGTCAGCCATGCGGGATCCTTACTTGTCTTTTTTACACATCGGGAAGCCCAGCGCTTCACGAGAGGCATAGTAGGCTTCAGCGACCTGCTTGGTCAGGTTGCGAATACGCAGGATGTAGCGCTGACGCTCCGTCACAGAGATTGCTTTACGGGCATCCAGCAGGTTGAAGGCATGGCCGGCTTTCAGGATACGCTCATAGGCTGGCAGCGGCAGGGGCTGTTCCAGTTCCAGCAGTGATTTACATTCTTTCTCGCACTGATCAAAGAAAGTAAACAGGAAGTCGACATCGGCGTATTCAAAGTTGTAGGTCGACTGTTCTACTTCGTTCTGATGGAAGATGTCGCCGTAGGTAACTTTCCCCAGCGGGCCGTCAGTCCAGACCAGATCATATACAGAATCAACGCCCTGGATGTACATGGCCAGACGCTCGATACCGTAAGTGATTTCACCGGTCACCGGTTTACATTCCAGACCGCCCACTTGCTGGAAGTAAGTGAACTGAGTCACTTCCATGCCGTTCAGCCACACTTCCCAGCCCAGGCCCCAGGCACCCAGCGTTGGGTTTTCCCAGTTGTCTTCTACAAAGCGAATGTCGTGAACCTGCGTATCTACGCCCAAGGCTTCCAGAGAGCCCAGATACAGTTCCTGAATGTTGTCCGGTGATGGCTTGATGATGACCTGGAACTGGTAGTAGTGCTGCAGACGGTTCGGGTTTTCCCCGTAACGACCGTCAGTCGGGCGGCGTGATGGCTGCACGTAGGCAGCAGCGATTGGCTCTGGTCCCAGAGCACGCAGGCAGGTCATTGGGTGCGAGGTTCCGGCGCCCACTTCCATATCCAGCGGCTGCACGATAGTACAACCTTGCTTGCCCCAGTATTCCTGAAGCGTCAGGATCATGCCCTGAAAGGTCTTAATGTCGTATTTTTGCATTGTCAGCTTCACGAGATCCGTTGATATAAGTAGAAAAGATAACAATCCAGTATACCTTGGCTGGCTTTGCGGGAGTAGGGGCCGCGCACGTTTTTTGCTCATAATGACAGCTTGTGTAAATTTTTGTCATCAGACTTCCGCCATAAGCAGAAACAGGGTAAAAAATTGACAGATTTTTGATATCCGATGGACACTCTTGTCTACAATGCAGCAAGATAGTGCTCAGTTGAAACGGGCGTCTCGCTGAGCTGACGAACAATAAATGGGGAACAAGCATGCAACAACACACTTCTGCGGCTTCACGTAAGTGGGTACGCGCTATCCTTTTCGCTGGTGTTACTTCAATGGTGGCGACAGGTTGTACGACTGTGAATCCTTACACTCGTGAAGATCAGACCGCGAAATCAACCAGCGGCGCATTAATTGGTGCTGTGGCCGGTGCGGCGATCGGTGTCGCTTCATCCAGTAAAAAAGACCGTGGAAAAGGCGCTTTGATTGGCGCGGCTTCCGGCGCGGCACTGGGCGGCGGTATCGGTTATTACATGGATGTGCAGGAAACCAAGCTGCGTCAGCAACTGGAATCCACCGGTATCAGTGTCACCCGTAACGGTGATCAGATTGTCCTGAACATGCCGAATGCCATTACCTTTGGTGTTGATCAGTCGAATCTGAGCCAGCAGGCGATGGATGCACTGCAAAGTGTCGCGATGGTAGTCAATGAATACGATAAAACTCAGCTGAACGTTTACGGTTTCACTGACAGTTCAGGTTCTGATTCGTACAACCTGCGTCTGTCTCAGGTTCGTGCCAGCGAAGTCAGTAACTATCTGGTCCGCAATGGCGTCGCGGCACAGCGCGTTCTGGCGAAAGGCATGGGTGAAGCCCATCCGATTGCGTCGAATGCCAACCAGCAGGGTCGTGCACAAAACCGACGTGTTGAGATTGTGCTGAGTCCGCTCGAATCTTAATGACGTTTCGGCTAGTCACACTTTTCAAAGGGAAGCTTCGGCTTCCCTTTTTGATCACTTGAATCCCGGCAGGGTTCTGGCTATCATGCCGGTTCCTTTGGGGAGTAGCCTTCCGTTCTGACGGAACAATCATCAACATAATTGAAGCAAAATCTTCATGGTGATTGTGACTGACCATATCTCCGGTCGGTTTGGCGAGACCATAGGCAAATCGATATGAACCGGGGTGGGGCATGTCTGTTTGTCTTTGGTTTAAAATAATTATCCTCGCCCCAAAGAGCATGTCGTGAGCATTTTAGCTGTTTCTATTACTACCGTCGCATTGGCCGAAATCGGGGATAAAACCCAGCTGTTGTCATTGCTGTTAGCCAGCCGATACCGCAAACCAGTCCCGATTATTTTAGCGATCTTTTTAGCGACGATTTTGAATCATGCCCTGGCAGCCTGGTTGGGCGTTGTGGTGGCGGATTATCTGTCGCCGGAAGTTCTGAAATGGGTACTTGTGGTGAGTTTCGTGGCGATGGCGGGCTGGATTCTGATCCCGGATAAACTGGATGACGACGAGTCGATTTCCAGCCGCGGGCCATTTATTGCCAGTTTTATTGCTTTTTTCATTGCTGAAATCGGTGATAAAACGCAGGTTGCGACCACGATGTTGGGCGCAAAGTATCATGACGGTCTGATGCTGGTTGTATTGGGAACGACCATTGGTATGCTGCTGGCAAATGTGCCTGTGGTGCTGCTCGGGAAGTTATCGGCTGATAAAATGCCGTTGGGACTGATCCGCAAAGTGACCGCTGCGTTATTTGCGATGTTGGCTGTGGCTGCGGCGGTGGGTCTGTAATTCAGACAGAATGGGTGCACTGGGGCTCAGTGCGCCGGTGTAATCAAAATGTCATCAGGCAGCGCTAGGCTGCCTGACTCATTTATGCCTTGCCTTTCCGGATAAGAAAGCGATAAGGCAGGGATTCGGTATCCGCAGCCAGCAGGGTGTGATCCATAAAACGGCAGAAACTGGGAATATCGCGGGTGGTCGACGGATCATCGGCCAGCACCAGCAGGGTTTCGCCGTCGGCCATCTTGCGGACAGTTTTACGCACCATCATTACCGGTTCCGGGCAACGCAGTCCTTGTGCCTCCAGGCTGTGAGTGGCGGAATCAAAATTCGTGGTCATAGTCGTGCCATATCGTAAATGAGAGCCAGATCATACTCATGGATAATAAATAATCAACCAGGGGTTGGCAAAGGTAACAATTATGTGTAACTTAGTTAACAAGTTGTTAACTAAGTTGTCATCGCAGGGAGGCGGAGATGATTACTCAGATGGATAGACTGACTATTTACTGTGTGCTGTGCTTTATCGCTTTCTGCTCGATTGTACTGCGCAACGTTGATGAATTAACTGTCTTCTCGCTGGCGGGCCTGGTTGCCGCAGCGATTGGACTCTGGCTCGAGCTCTCACATTCTCCGGAGCTTGAGGAAGAGGAAAGCTAACTTTCACATCTACTACACTCCCCAGTTTTCTTGGGCTTCCCCGCTATTATGGCGGGATTTTTTTTACCTGTTGATCGTGGAAAAAAACCTCACCCGGTCAAACCGGATGAAGTTTTGGTAAATGTCTGTGAAAAAGCGATGGTTCAGGACAGCTTCACCAGTGTACGGCCGGTGACCTGGCCCTGAATAATTGCCTGAGCTAGTTCCGGCACCTGTTCCAGTTTGACGGTCTGGCCAGCTTGCTGGTAAAAGCTGTCCGGCAGCAATTCACTCAGCCGTTGCCAAGCCTTTACGCGTTTGTCATAAGGGCAGTAAACCGAGTCGATCCCTTGCAGGCGTACATTCCTAAGAATAAAAGGCATGACGGTGGTCGGTAAATCAAAGCCGCCGGCCAGTCCGCATGCTGCCACGACGCCATTGTAGTCGAGCTGGCTCAGCACTTTCGCGAGAACCTTGCTGCCGACGGTATCAATGGCACCTGCCCAGCGTTGTTTTTCCAGCGGTTTGGCTGGTTCTTCCAGTTCGCTGCGCTCAAGGATGGTGGTGGCACCAAGTTGTTTGAGCAGCGCACCATTTTGCGAAGCACGGCCGGTGACGGCTGTAACGCGATAGCCCAGTCTGGCCAGCAAAGTGACCGCGACGGAGCCGACACCACCGCTGGCACCGGTGACCAGTATCTCGCCGGACTCCGGCGTCAGGCCGGCATCTTCCAGGGCTTGCACACAAAGCATGGCGGTCAGCCCAGCGGTTCCGATCACCATGGTTTGCTCACAGGTTAGGTTCGCCGGTAAGGGAACCAGCCAGTCGGCTTTGACCCGGGCCAGTTCAGCCATGCCGCCCCAATGATTTTCACCGACGCCCCAGCCGGTCAGGACGACCTGATTGCCTGGCTGGTAGCGGCTGTCGCTGGATGACTTGACCGTCCCGGCAAAATCGATGCCCGGTACCATCGGAAACTGGCGGATGATCTTTCCTGCACCGGAGATCGCCAGGCCGTCTTTGTAGTTGAGGGAGGAATAGTCCACTGCAACTGTCACATCTCCGTCCGGTAATTGACTGTCTTCCACATCGCCGACTTGCGCCAGTGTTTTATTATCTTGCTGGTTGAGGATCAGTGCCTTAAACATGGTTTTTCTCCGTGCGAAGTAAAAGCGGTAAAGCATGAGTGTAGTGAGTCAGCTTGTCTGAAATCTGAATCTCAGACAAATTTTCCTGAAATTTAACCGAAAAAAAGCCCGCAACCGGTGCGGGCTTCGTGTTTGTCAGGGAAGAATTAACTATCCACTCGTTCAAAAATGGTGGCAATCCCCTGACCCAGGCCGATACACATGGTCGCCAGGCCGTATTTGACGTCGTGATGTTCCATCAGGTTAATCAGCGTGGTCGAAATACGGGTACCGGAGCAGCCCAGCGGGTGACCCAGTGCAATGGCGCCGCCGTTGAGGTTCACTTTCTCGTCGACCAAGTCCAGCAGACCCAGGTCTTTGGCGCATGGCAGGGATTGCGCTGCGAAGGCCTCGTTCAGCTCAACCATGCCGATATCGTCAATTGTCAGACCGGCACGCTTCAGTGCTTTCTGGGTTGCCGGTACCGGGCCGTATCCCATGATGGACGGATCGCAGCCGGCAATCGCCATGGACTTGATACGGGCACGGATCTTCAGACCCAGTTCCTTCGCTTTGCTTTCGCTCATGATCAGCATGGCAGAAGCACCGTCAGACAGGGCTGATGACGTACCTGCAGTTACAGTACCGTTGGCCGGATCAAAGACCGGACGCAGGCCGGACAGGGTTTCCACTGTGGTTTCAGGACGGATGACTTCGTCGAAATCATATACTTTCAGGATACCGTTTTCATCGTGACCTTCAGTCGGCAGGATTTCTTTTTTGAAACGGCCTTCAATCGTTGCAGCATGGGCACGCTGGTGCGAGCGGGCGGCAAAGGCGTCCTGCTGCTCACGGCTGATGCCATGCATACGGCCCAGCATTTCTGCGGTCAGACCCATCATGCCAGCGGCTTGTGCCACAGATTTGGACAGGCCCGGGTGGAAGTCGACACCGTGATTCATCGGCACATGGCCCATGTGCTCGACACCACCAACCAGACAAATCTCTGCATCACCGACCATGATGGAGCGGGCGGCACAGTGCAGGGCATCCATGGATGAACCGCACAGACGGTTGACTGTGGTTGCACCTACGGTATGCGGAATACCGGCCAGCAGTGCGGCGTTACGGGCAACGTTAAAGCCTTGTTCCAGGGTTTGCTGCACACAGCCCCAGTAGATGTCTTCAATCGCTGTTGGTTCGACCTGAGGATTACGCTCCAGCAGACCTTTCATCAGGTGTGCTGACAGATCTTCAGCACGTTTATTCCGGAATGCACCGCCTTTAGAACGCCCCATCGGGGTGCGGATGCAATCAACAATTACGACGTTATTCATGTGTTTATCCTCGTCCTTAAGCGTTTACGGGTGCGTTGTAATAGCTTTCGCCTTTCTCTGCCTTCTCACGAAGACCGGCAGGAACTTCGTAAACCGCGCCAAGATGAGCGAATTGATCAGCCATTGCCACATAGTTCGCCAGGCCGATGGTATCCAGGTAACGGAAAACGCCACCACGGAACGGAGGGAAGCCCACACCATACACCAGTGCCATATCTGCTTCTGCCGGGGTCGCAACAATGCCTTCTTCCAGACAGCGAACGACTTCGTTGATCATCGGAACCATGGTGCGGGCAATGATGTCTTCGTCACTGAAATCAGCGGTACGGCTGACCACAGGCGCCAGCAGTTCAGCCACTTCCGGTGCCAGATCTTTCTTCGGCTTGCCTTTCTTGTCGATGGAATAGGCATAAAAACCTTTGCCGTTCTTCTGGCCCAGACGCTGGTTCTCGAACATCACGTCAACAGCATCTTTGTAGTCTTTGCTCATGCGCTCAGGGAAACCTTCAGCCATGACGGCCTGCGCGTGGTGCGCGGTATCAATACCAACCACATCCAGCAGATAAGCAGGGCCCATCGGCCAGCCGAATTTTTTCTCCATTACTTTATCGATCTTGGTGAAATCGGCGCCGTCACGCAGCAGCAGGCTAAAACCGGCAAAGTAAGGGAACAGAACCCGGTTGACGAAGAATCCAGGGCAGTCATTGACCACAATCGGGGATTTACCCATCTTGGCAGCGTATGCCACCACGCGGGAAATGGTCTCTTCCGAAGTGTGCTCACCCCGGATGATTTCAACCAGCGGCATGCGGTGTACCGGGTTGAAGAAGTGCATGCCACAGAATTTTTCCGGGCGCTTGAGTGATTTTGCCAGCACGTTGATTGGAATGGTCGAGGTATTTGACGTGATCACAGTGTCTTCACTCACACGTTCTTCAACTTCGGCCAGAACCGCGGCTTTTACCTTCGGGTTTTCAACCACAGCCTCAACAATCACATTAGCATCTTCAATACCGGCGTAATGCAAGGTCGGCTGGATAGACGCCAGGATTTTTGCCATTTTCAGGCCATTGAGCTTGCCGCGCTCCAGTTGCTTGTTCAGCAGCTTGGAAGCTTCGGTCATCCCCAGATCCAGCGATGGCTGAGCGATGTCTTTCATCATCACCGGTACGCCTTTCAGTGCAGACTGATAAGCAATACCGCCACCCATGATACCGGCACCCAGTACGGCTGCACGTTGGGTGTCTTTGCCTTCTTTGGCTGCTTGCTTCGCTTTGCCTTTGATGTACTGGTCATTCAGGAAGATACCAACCAGTGCCGGAGCCACTTGGCTTTTCGCCAGCGCAACAAAGCCTTTGTTTTCAACTTTCAGTGCTTCGTCGCGGCTCATGCGCGCGGCTTCTTCAATACATTTGACCGCCGTGATCGGAGCAGGATAGTGCGGACCTGCAACTTGCATCACCATGCCTTTGGCCATGGTGAAACTCATGGTGGCTTCAATTTTGTTCAGTTTCAGCGGAGCCTGTTTTTGGGCACGGCGAGATTGCCAGTCCAGTTTACCGGCGATCGCATCTTTCAGCATGGTCAGCGCCGCGTCGTGCAGGGCTTCAGGTGCAACAACGGCATCAACCAGGCCAAGCTTCAGGGCTTCCGGAGCTTTCTTTGCTTTACCTGCGGCGATGATGTCCATCGCCGGATCGGCACCGATCAGGCGTGGCAGGCGTACGGAGCCACCCCAGCCAGGCATGATACCCAGTTTGGTTTCTGGCAGGCCGACCAGTGCGGTTGTGTCGGCAACACGAATGTCTGTTGCCAGAATACATTCGCAGCCGCCGCCCAGCGCAAAACCGTTAATCGCTGAAACGGTCGGGACAGAAATGTCTTCTAGGCGGTTAAAAATGGCGTTGGCGTCAGCCAGCCAGCTGGACAGGGTCTCAGCTTCCTGCGTCATGATGTCAGGGAACTCGGTCACATCTGCACCAACAATAAAAGCAGGTTTGCCGGACGTCAGGAGTACACCTTTCAGTTCGGTTTGTTGATACAGCGCGTTGATAGCTTCACTGAGGTTTTCCAGGGTCTTGCGATCCAGCTTATTCACGCTGCCTGGCGCATTGAAGTTGATTTCCGCAATGCCATCCTCCAGATAGCTTACGGACAGGGTTTCACCTTGGTAAATCATGTTCTATCTCCGTGAATACCGGTTCACTTGCCGGCTTGATTTTGACTGGTTTGACCTGCAACCAGGTTAAAGATTAGTCTGGACTTGTTGTAAATGGATTTCAACACCTATTTTAAACAATTGTTTAAACCTTGATGTGAGTGTGTTGCAAAAGGTGATATGCACCGAAGCTTCGTTGGGTTATTCGTGGCTGATTTATTGAGTGCAATCTTTTGCTTTTGCGAGGCATTTCATTCTGCTTATCTTTTTTCACCGCTTCGTGTAGCAATGATGACTGTTGTCAGTATACATCCTGACTCTATTCCATCACTGGAATATTAATGGAATGAATCATATGAAGGATGTATGCATGAAGACAGCGCTGAAATTATTGCCTGTACTGGTTACGGCGGCTCTGGTGCCGGGGATGGCCCATGCGGCGACTCTGGCACAAGCGGCTGTGGTTCCGGAGCCGGGTACCGGTTGGGCCGGAGTACAGGATGACTTCACCTCAGACCCGCTTTATCCGCACCAGTGGCATCTGCAAAATCATGGCCAGACGGCATTTTCCCGTTCAGCCGGCATTGCCGGGCAGGACATGAACCTGTACGTGAGCCATACGACTGGCGTGCGTGGTCAGGGCGTTACTATTGCGGTTGTGGATGATGGTCTGGAGATAGGTCACCCGGATCTGGCACCGAATATCCGTCCGGGCTCGCGGGATGTTGTGAATCACGATGATGACCCCTCGCCGGATGATCCGACCGACGGACACGGAACGGCGGTCGCCGGAATCGCAGCTGCCGCGGGCTGGAACGGTATCGGTGGCCGCGGTGTCGCACCGGAAGCGGGTCTGAAGGGGTTCAACTGGCTGAACAATCAGTCGATGGAAGCCTGGCTGCTGTCACATGGGGAAGCGGAAAACACGGCTGATGTGCGAGTGTTTAACCAGAGCTATGGTTCGTCCTCTTTATTTCCCCGCAAGTATGACCTTAATGATCTGGATGTTGCCCTCAGAGAGCAGGTCTACGAACACGTAACACGTGAATCCCACCAGGGACTTGGCAGCCTGTTCGTGAAATCAGCAGGTAACAGCTATCACCGCTTCACGATGAATTTTACCTCTTTGGGTCGAACGCGGATTCTGCCGGGTGACTATTACGATCCGAATCGGGTTGGCCCGCCGAACAATGGCCTGCCTATGCAGGACAGCAATATTACCCCGGACAATGCCAACTACTGGAATATGGTGGTGTCGGCGGTCAATGCTGAGGGTCAACGTTCCTCTTATTCGTCCGTCGGTGCGAACGTATTTGTTGCTGCACCGGGCGGTGAGTATGGCACGGATTCTCCGGCAATGATCACCACAGATGTGAGCGGCTGCGATGCCGGGTACAACACCCTGACGCGTACGACGAATGCGCTGCACGGAGGCACGGCGCTGGACCCGCGCTGTGAGTATAACGGTACCATGAACGGTACATCATCAGCGGCTCCGAATGCATCGGGGACTGTAGCCATGGTGATGTCGGCCAATCCGGACCTGAGCTGGCGTGATGTGAAGCATATTCTGGCGTCCACGGCGACCAAAGTCGATCCGAACAACACCGGGGTCAGCCTGACATTTCGTAACCTCGCCAATGAAACCAGCACGTATCAGGCAATTCCCGGCTGGCAGACCAATGCTGCGGGGTATGAATTCCATAACTTCTATGGCTTTGGCCGGGTGAATGTTGATGGTGCTGTGGCGATGGCACAGGACTATGAGACACCTTTGCCGCCTTTGTCGGTGACGACCTGGCAGCGTGTGACGGCACAGTCACAGATCCCGGATGCGACGTTGCAGGGGGCTGTCAGTGATTTCAACCAGCTGCAGGACTTTGTTGTGGAAGCGGTTCAGGTGAAGGTCGACATCGATCACCAGCGTGTCCATGACCTGGCGATTGAGCTGATTGCTCCGTCCGGTACCCGCAGTGTCATTATGTCGCCTCGCACAGGCATGGTCGGCCAGTCGATCAGCAATCAGGTGGCCGGTTTTGAACAGCAATTGCTGCTGTCGCATCATTTCTATGGTGAGTCTTCTCAGGGACGCTGGCAGTTGGTGGTGCGCGATACCAATCGGGATGAATCCAGCTGGATTGCACAACCGGCTGAAGGAGAGCGGATCACGGTCCGGCAGGCCAATAACACTCAGGATGGCGTACTGAAATCCTGGGATATTCGATTCTTCGGACACGAGGGGTAAGTCAACATGAAAACCATTGGAATGTTCGCGTCATTGCTGTTTGTTACCCCGGCACTGGCCGCCTTGCCTGCAGTTAAACTAGTAACTGAAGCAGAAGCGAGCGCCGGTACGTTGATCCTGAACGGTGTGGCCTATCAGCGTTTGACGGATAACCAACCTCAAACTCGCCAGAAACGCTCACTGTCGGCGCCTCTGGCATCGGCAGAAACCTCTGCACTATATAAGGGAGATAAGCTGCGGGCACTGGACAGTGTCGGCGACACTGTTGAGGTGACCGGCAGCTTTCTGATCCGCCTTGGGCAAGACAAGGATGCGGCCGGTTTTGCGGCGCAGCATCAGCTGGAACTGGTTTATGCCCGTGGCGGTATTGCCCTGCTGAAGGCAAAAGATGGCCGCAACCTGCTGCCTGTCTTACAGTCGCTGGAGCACAGTTATCAGGTGGAGCAGGTGACGCTGGAGCTGAACCGTCAGCAGAACCAGCCTCAATAAACCAGGTGCTGCCGTTCAGAATATAAGGAGCTTCGGCTCCTTTTTTTGTGTTGTGAATCTGTACGCAGGGTTATGTTATTCTTGCGCCTTTCGATGATGTAAACGGACAAATGACATGGCACAGGCTCCATATCCCATCCCGGCAGCACCGGTGATTGCTGAAGAAGAAATCAAAAAGAGCCGGTTTATCACGTATCTGGCACATACGCCGGGTCTGGATGCCGCCAAAGCCTTTGTTCAGGAAATCAAAACGCGCCACGCCGATGCCCGTCATAACTGCTGGGCTTTTGTGGCGGGACGTCCCAACGATTCCATGCTGTGGGGATTCAGCGATGACGGAGAGCCTTCGGGAACGGCAGGCAAACCCATCCTGGCCCAGCTGAGTGGCTCGGGTGTCGGGGAAATCACAGCGGTCGTCACCCGGTATTATGGCGGGATCCGACTGGGCACCGGCGGTTTGGTGAAAGCTTATGGCGGCGGGGTACAGCAGGCGCTTGCTGTGCTCACCACCAAAGAAAAGGTGATTACTTCACCACTTTATATCAGCTGTGCGTATAATCAGGTGCCATTGCTGGAGGCTGTGATAGCCGAGCATGGTGCCGAGGTCGTTCATGCTGAATACGGTGCTGACGTCCGTATGACGCTTGAACTCGACTGCCGTCTGGTCGATAACTTCAAAGTCATGTTGATCAATCGCAGTAGCGGCCAGATTCGCATTCAGGACGCAGATGAAACTTCTTAAAAGAACAAAATGAAGAGCGCCCGCTAGATATTATGCAAATTCGTTCGATTATCCGTATTGTTGGCCTGCTGCTGGCATTGTTTAGTTTTACCATGCTGGTGCCAGCTCTGATCGCGTTACTGTATCGTGATGGTGCGGGTTTTCCCTTTGTCGTAACATTTTTTATCTTGCTCGCCGGGGGCGCTGCATTGTGGCTGCCCAACCGGCACCATCGGCGCGAACTGAAAGCGCGTGATGGCTTCCTGATTGTGGTGCTGTTCTGGACGGTGATTGGCAGCGCCGGTGCAGTGCCTTTTATTCTGTCCAAAACCCCGGACCTGTCGCTGACCGATTCCTTTTTTGAGTCTTTTTCTGCCCTGACTACAACGGGGGCGACCGTGATTGTCGGGTTGGATCAGTTGCCGAAAGCGATTCTGTTTTATCGCCAGATGCTGCAATGGTTCGGCGGGATGGGAATCATCGTCCTGGCCGTGGCGATTTTGCCGGTTCTGGGTATCGGTGGGATGCAGTTGTACCGGGCTGAGATCCCGGGGCCTGTGAAAGACAGTAAAATGACACCACGGATTGCTGAGACGGCGAAAACCCTGTGGTTTATCTATCTGGCGCTGACGGTTGCATGTGCGGCTGCCTTCTGGATGGCAGGGATGGATCTGTTCAATGCCATTGCCCACAGTTTCTCGACGGTCGCCATCGGCGGTTTCTCGACGCATGATGCCAGTATCGGCCACTACAACAGCACCGCGATCAATATGGTGACGGTGCTGTTCCTGCTGATTTCAGCCTGTAACTTCTCACTGCATTTTGCGGCCTTCTCTAATCGGGGAGTGCATCTGCGTACCTATCTAAGAGATCCTGAGTTTAAAGCCTTCCTGGTGGTGCAGCTGATCCTGCTGGTGATTTGTTACAGCTTGCTGATGAAGCACCAGACTTATGAGAGCTGGTGGTCAACCCTGGACCAGGCGCTTTTTCAGACCGTGTCGATTTCAACAACGGCAGGTTTTACCACCACCAGTTTTTCAGAGTGGCCACTCTTTCTTCCTGTGCTTTTGCTGTTCTCTTCCTTTATTGGAGGATGCGCCGGGTCGACAGGGGGGGGCATCAAAGTGATCCGCGTCTTGTTGCTGTTCCTGCAAGGAGTGCGTGAACTGAAACGACTGGTGCACCCGCGGGCGGTCTACACCATCAAAGTCGGGAACAAGGCATTACCACAACGCGTCGTGGATGCCGTCTGGGGTTTTTTCTCAGCGTACGCGCTGGTGTTCGTCGTTTGCATGCTGGTTCTGGTGGGGACTGGAATGGATGAGCTGACCGCATTCTCTGCGGTGGCTGCAACGCTGAATAACCTCGGGCCGGGTCTCGGACAGGTTGCCGTACACTTTGGTGAGGTCAATGATGCCGCGAAGTGGACGCTGGTTGTCGCGATGCTGTTTGGCCGACTTGAAGTATTTACCTTGCTGGTTCTGTTCACCCCGACATTCTGGCGCAATTAAGGAGAAGACTATGGAAAAGGTACTGATGCTGCACTCAAGCTGTGAAGGGCAGACCATCAAGATCCTCAAACATATCGTCCAGGACCTGGGCGCGGAATATCAATGTGAGATGCAGGATATTCATCAGCTGCCAGACATTAACTTCAGTGAATACGATAAAGTGCTGATTGGTGCTTCCGTACGTTACGGACATCTGAATAAAAAGCTCTATCAGTTTATTGAACGTCACCATGCATCGCTGGCCGCACAAAAAGCTGCTTTTTATTGCGTGAACCTGACAGCCCGTAAACCGGGTAAAGACACACCGGAAACCAGCGTCTATATGCAGACGTTTCTGAAAAAGTCATCCTGGCAGCCTGAATTGCTGGAAGTTTTTGCCGGGGCATTGCGGTATCCGCGATACAACTGGTTCGATCGCACCATGATTCAGTTCATCATGCGTATGACTGGCGGGGAAACCGACACCACAAAAGAAGTAGAATATACGGACTGGAAGCGTGTATCCGCCTTTTCTCAAGCTTTTAAACAACTATAGTGGGCAAAATTAGCTGCTTTTGATTAACTTTTATCCGAAAAACAAAAAAAACGAAAATTTCTCAAAAATGCGCTTGCGCCCTGAAAGAAAGTCCCTATAATGCCGCCTCACTGAACGGGATTACGGCGAAGAAAGCTGAAAACCAGAGGTTCACAGGAAAGTTGTTCCGAAATTGATTGAAAAAAGTGTTTGACACAGTTTTTCATTTCGATAGAATGGCCGCCCTGTCCACGATGAGCGAAATGCGAATCTGGAAAAAGTTCTTTAACAATTTGACCATGCAATCTGTGTGGGCACTCGACAATGATACAGTCAAAAAGATTTTATCAGTGAACT